>CAZNCO010000341.1:0-5587 GCA_964571345.1 uncultured Ohtaekwangia sp. | reverse complement strand
CCTAATACAGGAGTCTGTCCAAAAATTTTCAAATCCACATCGGGGTGGCCTTCGTCTCTAACGGAACAGGGGCTGCCTGAAAGGATGACACCTTTAATACCCGCGTGAATGGGCGGAATTTTGCTAAACGGATGAATTTCACAATAAACATTCAGTTCCCTTACCCTACGGGCAATCAATTGTGTGTATTGGGAACCGAAATCGAGGATGAGTATTTGCTCTGGCATTCGCAAAAATAATGCGTTGCAGCCAGAGTACAAGAATCTTTACCACGCCATTTTTACAAGGCCAACCCGGAACCCAAAATTTGTGAAGCTGCTGCTATATCCCAAATCTTTATCTGCGGCCGTAGAGTAATCAAAATGAGCGGCCACATTCATGCGCCAAGAAGAATTTTCACCAAAACCAATTAGTAAACCAACTTCGGGCCTCAGCATTAAACCCCACTTGTCACTTGCATAGCCATAAATATTATAGAACTGGGCAAACTTGTTGTATGACAGGCCCAATCCCAATCCACCGTAAGGAACAATAACTTTATCCGTGGATCGTAGCATATAATCTAAATTAACTGTCAAGGCATAGTTGTAGGAGTAATTATACATGTCAGTTGAAGTAGCACCACTTGCGGTATAGAAAGTTGTATAAGGGATGTATTGCTTGTATACTGTCCAACTAAAATCTCCACCCACCCAGAGTTTATCTTCTGAATTCAACCTTTTGCGAAAACCTAACCGTGTTCCGAGCGAACTTTGTTGACTTATAAAATCCTTGTTGGTCATTGGCTGATTTATGTCCCAACTAAAACTAAAATATCTGTCGAAATCACGACCTACTTTTTGGGTAACAGTTCTTTCCGGACTTTTAGATCGGTCATAATAGTATTGAGCTTGAAGGGACTGAAACACCAATACTGTAAAAAGAATTAAGAGCAAACGATTCATCAGTTTTTCTTAATATAGGTTGATTGCTTAAAGGCTTGCTCAAGGGCTGCCTGACTCAATTCATAATTACCATTCGTATTAAAATCGGGAGACGAAACCAAATCTTTCACCTCACAATACCAAACCAATTTAGGTTTTCCAGACGATGTCAAATGCTTTAAATCAAACATCTCGATGTAGAGAATTGCTTCATCAGAAACACTCACACTGTAGCCTCCGTAACCTCCGTAGCCATAGCCGCCATATCCATAGCCGTAGCCATACCCGTAGCCATAGCCATACGGATAATAATTATAGGATACCGACTGTTGGTAATTTCGCGTTACAAACACATACACTTTCAAATCAGGGCTCTGATTTTTATAGACTTTTGAGTAGCCCGCAGCAGTCAATTTATCCTTAAGGATGGAAGTTACGATGCCAGCATAAGGTCCTAAAAAGGATTGGTTGCCCGTGCACGACACGCATTGCAATGTATCGCGTGGGTCGCTGTCAGTGTTGTCAAAAAAACTCAGCGTATCCATTGGCATTACAAAAGAGGCATAGTTTCCGAAATCGGCAGTGTTATCGTATTGTGTTTGCACTACCAGGTTTTTCACCAAATCGGTCGAGTTGGGTTTGGGCTGACACCCCACGAGCACAACGATCAGAAGAAAAAAGAAGGAAGCTCCCTCCATAAATCAGACATTTATTGAACTTAAACCTTAACGATTAATTTTCACAATTAGTTTTCAAAACCCTTATTTAGACACTTCCTTATTTACAAAGGTTTAAAGTTACGAAAAAAGGAAGGCAGCATTTGGTTTATCCGAAAGTTTGAAGACCAACTGGCAAAAATCCTTGCTTTTTCTTTTCTCTTTTTAGTAGATTTAAGCAACTGAAGGGAATGCCGCGAAGAAACGTACAATACACACAGGTTATGATAACATTGTGAGGTACGTGTCTCCGCGGTTTTTTAATGCTCAACAACGAAACCATGGCTAAGACAAAAAAAGAAAAGGAGAAAAAAATTTTTGTGCTTGATACCTCCGTCATCATTTATGAGCACAATAGCATCCTCAATTTCGATGAGCACGACATTGGCATACCCATTACCGTTCTGGAAGAGTTAGACAACTTCAAAAAGGGCAACGACACCAAGAATTTTGAAGCACGTGAGTTTATTCGTCTTATTGACAAGCTGGCGAAAGACCACATGCTGCATCAATGGAACCCGATCAACGGCAAAGGCAAAGGAAACTTCAAAGTATTGATGCATACCGGAGGCGGTAAAGAAGCGGATGCCAATAAAATCTTTAATGAAGACAAGGCCGATCACCGGATCTTAAACTCGGCCCTCCAGCTACAGCGTGACGAAAAGAGTAGAAAAGTAATTCTTGTAAGCAAAGACATTAACCTGCGTCTGAAAGCGAAGGCTCTAGGCCTGCAGGCAGAAGATTACACCACAGGAAAAATAAAAAATATCAGCTCTCTTCACACAGGCCGTTCTGTTTTTGATGATGCCGATCCTGATGCAATTGACCTAATCTACGAAAAAGGTTATTGCCCTCCGGGGGATGTGCTTGGCAAAGAGAAACCGATGAAAAACCACTACTATATTTTCAAGAGCGGTAAAAAATCAGTTCTTGCTTTTTACAACTCAGCAAACGGAATGATTGAGCAAGTCGAAAAGCGAAATGCTTATGGGATTAAACCGAGAAACGCTGAACAGGCATTCGCTATTCACGCAGTATTAAAACCAGAAATAAAATTGGTTTCCATGCAAGGCGTAGCCGGCACAGGAAAAACGTTAATAGCTTTGGCGGCAGCCCTTGAGCAGAAGCGTGAATACAAACAAATCTATCTTGCCAGGCCAATTGTTCCGTTAAGCAATAAAGACATTGGTTATCTTCCGGGGGATATTAAAAGTAAATTAAATCCGTACATGGAGCCCTTGTGGGATAACCTGAAGTTCATCCAAAACCAATACAGCGAAAACGACAAGGAGTATTCTAAAATCACCGAGATGGTACAAAATGAAAAATTGGTGATCACTCCATTAGCTTATATTCGCGGAAGAAGCTTATCAAATATTTGCTTCATCGTAGACGAAGCTCAAAACCTGACTCCGCACGAAGTTAAAACCATCATTACCCGGGCAGGGGAAAACACCAAAATTATTTTCACTGGCGACATTCACCAGATCGATACTCCGTACCTTGACTCGCAAAGCAATGGTTTGTCGTATCTTATTGACCGGCTGAAAGATCACGAACTATATGCACACATCACCCTGGAAAAGGGTGAACGGAGCGAATTGGCGAATCTGGCAAATGAGCTTCTTTAACATTAGTTGCACTCTTACTTAGATTGTAAGATTTTCTTGAAAAGAAAAGGAATGGGCCCATTTCAACCGTTAGAAATTCATCTTTTATAAATCTAAGGCAGTTAGAGCAAGTAAGTTTTTCTACGTTCTAAGCATAAACATTAAGCCAGACATCCTTAGTTAGGCTATAACTTATTCACCCTTTTACACGCAAATTTTAAGAGCCGAATCAGTTATCGTTCCTTTGCGTTATAGAAAGCAAATAACAAGTGGGCCTATGATCTTTAAATGGGGCTTTAAATACTTTTCGTTGACCAAACAACTGGACTACCTGAAGGAGCATGGGATCATGCTGGGTTCGCGTATGCACAACGATCGGATGGTGTTTCTTTACATGGTTAAAAATTTCTTCGTAGAGGTTATCTACAAAAATGATAGTCTTGAAAAAGAAGTTGAGAAACTGAATGTGTTCAGCAGTGTAGGTCAGTTGAATCAATATCTTGAAAAAGAATTTAAGAATTCTTTCTAAACTCAGAAACGAAACTACCAACCTAGTTAAGTTTAATGTAGGAGGAATGTGATGTTGGTTAAACCTCGATGATCAAATTCATCGAGGTTTTTATTTTTTAAACAACACTAACAAAAAAGCCAATGGCATCGCCACTGGCTTTCTTCTTTCTAAACAAGAAAATTATTTCTTCAACGCTTTCAACATTGTTTCGCCAATCAAAGCGGGTGACTCCACTACGTGAATTCCACACTCGCGCATTACCTTCATTTTTGCTGCGGCTGTATCTTCTGCTCCACCAATAATAGCTCCGGCATGTCCCATCCTACGGCCAGGAGGAGCCGTTTGACCTGCGATGAAACCAACTACTGGTTTTTTATTTCCATTTTCTTTAATCCACCGTGCTGCCACAGGCTCATAGCTTCCGCCAATTTCGCCAATCATTACGATACCTTCTGTTTCAGGGTCGTTCATTAACATTTCTACCGCATCCTTTGTAGGTGTTCCAATGATCGGATCGCCACCAATTCCAATGGCCGTTGTGATTCCAAGTCCGGCTTTTACAATTTGATCCGCAGCCTCATAGGTGAGCGTTCCTGACTTTGACACGATTCCAATCTTTCCTTTTTTAAACACAAAGCCTGGCATAATGCCAACTTTTGCTTCTCCGGGAGTAATTACTCCAGGACAGTTGGGTCCGATCAAAACAGCCTTATGATCTTTCACATATTGTTTGGCGATCATCATATCCTTTACAGGGATTCCTTCTGTAATAGCAACAATCACCTTGATGCCAGCTTCAGCCGCTTCCATGATCGAATCTGCTGCAAATGCAGGCGGAACGAAAATAATGGAAACATCTGCTCCGGCTTTCTCAACCGCTTCTTTAACAGTATTGAACACTGGCCGGCCCAAATGAACCTGACCACCTTTGCCGGGGGTTACCCCACCCACTACATTAGTGCCATATTCAATCATTTGGCCAGCATGGAATGACCCCTCTGTACCAGTGAACCCTTGAACAATAACACGGGAATCTTTATTTACTAATACGCTCATAGGAAAGATTTAAGAACGACAAATTTAGAAGAAATATGAGGGCAAATGGCAAAATTTTATGAAAGATTGGATATTTCCTCCAACTCCATCCATCTCTCTGTCTTCCGCTCAATATCAGCTGTGAGCGCTGCTATCTGGCTGGAAATTTCTTGCAGCTTAACATGATCTGTACCTACATGCTCCAATTTCCCCGTAAGAATGGCCTTTTGCTTTTCAAGTGCTTCAATTTGTGACGGTAATTCATCGTACTCTTTTTTCTCAACAAAAGACATTTTCTTTTTTGAAGAGGGCTCCATTTTCTTTTCTGTAACGGGCTTTATTTCTTCCTCTTGTTCTTCCGCATCTTCACCTGCCCGATAGTCAGAATAATTTCCATTAAACGGTTTGATCACTCCATCCCCTTCAAAAACAAAAAGTTGATCTACCAGGTGATCCATGAAATATCGATCATGTGACACCAATACCAGGCACCCCGTGAACTTATCCAAAAAGTCTTCAAGAACATTCAGTGTATCGATGTCGAAATCGTTCGTAGGTTCATCAAGTATTAGAAAGTTTGGACTTGCTACTAATATCTTCAACAACTGCAGGCGCTTGCGTTCTCCTCCGCTTAGCTTGTCAATAAACTTATATTGTTTATCCGGTGGGAATAAAAACTGGTCGAGAAATTTAGAAGCGGTCACTTGCGATCCGTCAGACAACGTGATGAATTCGGCAATCGCCTTTACCTCTTCAATCAGCCTGTGGTTGGGATTCAAGTCTTCTGTCTCT
>CAZNCO010000340.1:0-5591 GCA_964571345.1 uncultured Ohtaekwangia sp. | reverse complement strand
GAAGAAAAACAAGGCGTTGGAAATTGCCACCAGCGTTTAACCAAAAAGAAATAAGATTTTTGTGCCCCGCTTTCGGGGCTTTTTTATTTTTGGTCGGGATGTTTCGTTCGGGCTTGCAGGTATTCAAACACGGCCACGTTCATCATCAGCAACAGCATCCCATAAAAAGTATCTTCTATTGGAATAGTGCCCATCCGTATTCCAAGATTCTCTGAATTGTTGTACCAGACCACCGGCTGATCAAGACCAGTGCCTGTTAAAATTCCATTTACAATAAAGAAAGGAATGAGGATGAATACATACGAAAAGAAAAAGTTGTTGAGAAAGCCCACTTTCCAAACCCTGCGAAGTAAAAGTACAAATATCGCTGTCGCGAAAAAGGTAACGGATGTGTACCAACGATCGTGATGAAGCGTGCCAACGATCAGCAGTGCAAAAATCATCACATCTGAAATGAATTCAGTCCATCGGTCGCTGAGCATTTTTCTTTTTGCGAAATAATTAACGGCCTCGTAGGTAAACACGCAAGAGTAAGGAATGCAGATGAAGAAAAGTATCTCTTCCAGAGGCAAATTGAAGAAATAGATTCCGCAGAGATACGTTGGGTTGAAGCCCCACACTCCCATACGCGTAAACAGAATGTCCCATATAATAAAAAGTATACCCGGTACTGCAATAGCGGGAAAAAGGTATTTCCATTTTTTATAGAAAGGAGCCTTCGGGTAAAAGCTGAATAAGAAAGGGAACAACAGCGAAAAAAAATCGACTGTGAGGTAAAGAAAATGCTGCATCTACCAATGAGAGAATTTGTCCCTTACCAGTTTTTTACAACGCGAGCCGTGTGTGATAAAGGAGATGTGTACGAAGTATTTGTTGGCGTGATAAACAATTTTGTATTCCCCGCACAAAATATACCGCACCGATTTGATCTTCTTATTGGACGGGTAATTTGCGCACGATGGAAACATGAATGGATGCATGGCCAAACTGTTTACTTTCAATTCAAACTCGCTGATTAACGTTTCCAGCAGAGTGTCACCCGAATGTAAATAGGCAGTGCAAGCCAGGCAAAGCTGATCCAATAACAGATTTGAGATAGAAACTTCTTGCTTGAAATTTGGCAAGCTTCCTTTCGAAGTTGCAAAAGGTACTTTTTCCCAGAAGCTTTTTATTGAAACGAAATCGGTTTGCTTCGCCAGCTTAAAAGCTTTATCAAACTCATATTTAGAAAGTAAATTACCACTCATCAACCACTCTTCTCCAAGAAAGTCACTCTTGTTTGATACTGGCTTGATGAGTATTTCTGTCATTGTGTTTCCTTTCTTTCTTGCTTAAATCGAAACTGTGACGGTTCGTATTTCCTGGGAGCAATCAAAAAACCAAACGCTTCACATCCTTCTTTTGAGTGTTTGGAATGGTGAATATAGTGAGCATGTATCATTCTTTGCAAATATCGGCTTCTTTTTTCAGGGCGCCACTTGATGCGCTGATGAACAATAATGTCGTGAAAAATCAGATAGAAGATCCCATAACACAAGATTCCGAGCCCTACTGCCAGCAAGTACGGATTGTATTGAACAAGCGAGGCATAGTAAAATAGCCCGATCGAGGGCAGGCTGAATACAACCGCAAACCAATCGTTGCGCTCTAAGGCATGATCATGAACGGTGTGGTGCGAGCGGTGCCACACCCATAAAAATCCATGCATGACGTACTTGTGTGTGAACCAGGCAACAAATTCCCAGAATAGAAACGTGCCAATGGTGATTCCAGCGCAAATCAAAATCAGTTTTAAATCCATGCTACTTTTTAAAGAACTCTTCCAGCTTCTTAAAACGATAATCAAAAATACGGTTTACCTCGCGGCCTACAAAAATCCAGTGTGCAAGTCGTCCCAGAACTCCCAACGGTATTGCATAATTTACTTCATCTGTCATTTCAACACCACCGGGTACTTCTTTAAAATGATGCTGATGGTGCCAAAGTGCATAAGGCCCGAAACGCTGTTCGTCAACAAAATAGTGTGGCTCCTGCACATGCGTGATCTCGGTTGTCCACCCGCTGCTGATACCCGGCAAGATTTGAATTTTATAGCGAATGATTTGCCCCGCATACGTTTTGTCTCCGCCCGAAATGTATTGAATTTTGAACCCCATATGGTCAGGCGTAATCTTCGCCAAGTTCCTGGGAGACGAGAAAAAATCCCATGCCTCGGGTAAGGAGATTGGTAAAAACTGTTTTCTATGCAGATTATAAATTTTCATTGCCTTTTAAACAGAAAAATTTCCAGAATGTTCGGAACTCATTGAAAATAGACGATACGGATCAAACGTTGCTTGAAATGAGATTTTAATTGGAAATTTTTCTTCCAAAGATAATGTCTACGGCTGGCCATAGCTGCCACATCGAGCCATAAGGGTATCGTCCATTAGATAAGCTATAGCCACCTTTAATCCTTACAGACTTCCCAATGGCTAACATCACTGCACCTCTGTTTTCAAAGAAAAAATTATTATTCGATCTGGTGATGAGAAAGATCTGGGCACTCTCTTCAAAAAACAACTTTTTACTTATACTTCTTTTGTAGATAAGATTTAATTTAAATGTAGATCCGGAATAATAATGTGCCATGCGAGGATAAACAAGCGGTAAATCAATGGTTGCAAGGGGATCGGGTTTGTTACTACGAATAGCAAACGAAAATCCGAGCACTGCTGAAAGAACGGAAGATGATGTGAGATACTTGGTGACTATGATTGAATTACTAATAGAGACTATTTCCGGAATTTGAAACTGAGGTGATATTAACCCACCGGTACCTTTGATGCTTACAAATTTCATAAACCGTGTGGGGTAGCTCAAGGCGTGATCGCTTGCAAATACAAAACCATTTTTTTCGCCTTGGGCGATCTTAATTCCTACGTTGGGAAAAATAACTGCTTCCAATGCGTTGGAGTATAGTTCAAATTTTTGGTTGATACCATACCGAAACGGTTGAGATATCCCGCTTTCCCACTTATGTCTCGGCATCAGAAAGGCCGTATTATAACTCCAGAAATTTCGAATTGGGCTGACGGTTTCCTGTGCGTAAAGCGTCTTGCTGCAGAAAAATAAAATCAGAATCCCTGAGAGAATTCGTTTCAAATCGGCAGTATTTGACAATACCTCGATCATTTTTCATTTCAATACAAAATCTCCGCTTACCGGAGCGTGGTCTGAATCCTTTATAAAATCCTGATGAGCTTTCCCCGAACCAGTGCGCCATCGGTAATTAGTAAAAAGATAATCGAGTGTACGGTCCCAAAAATGAGTGGGGCGCGTAGTGTGAGTAAAATAATTTTGCTGAGAGGCCAGATAAATATCAAGTGGAATGACGCTTTTGTAATCCGAATAGAGAGGAACCAGCCATTGTGATTCTGGGGTATAGTTGCTCCCATCTTTGTGGAGGGGATTATCACCAACATGATGAAAGGATTCATTGTCACACTTGTCTTGCATGCAATAATCCGTAGTGTCACTTCCTGGTGGTAGGGTATTTAAGTCCCCTCCGGCTACAAATCTTTCGCTCATAGCTGTAATTTTATCAAGCTCGCTTTTGAATTCTTCAATGTGCTGATGTTTGGAATCATCGGTGGCAAACGCAGAAGCATGAATATTCAGCGCATAGAAATTTTTAAATCCTGGAATTTGAATCTGCCCTTTAATAATGTTGCAGCGTTCATAAAAATATTTCTCTAACTCATCCTGGTCACTTCTTAAGGACAACTGAATTCTTTGAGCATTGGTGATGGGCCATCGTGATAATATGGCATTCCCTTCATTCATTCGGCCCAGACCATCGCTGGGAATGAACTGCGCTTTCCATTGCGAACCATACACTGCATAATTCAAATACGTATGATCCAGAATCCATTGAAGTTCTTCTACATATCCAGATCGCTTAGAGTTGATGTCAACTTCCTGAAGAAATAGAACATCCGGTTGGACTGTGTTGATGTGGGTAGCGATGACTGCCAGGTTTTGGAAAATTTCGTCTGGAGAATAAATTACTTTGTAGCCGCACGCATCTCCAAACCATGGACCTCGCCCAATTCCAAATCGAATATTCCAGGTCATTACCCGAATCGTAGAGTCAGGTTGAGGGGTATCAGTCAATTGATTTGCTGTATAATAGATTGCATTTTCAACCTTATCAAAACTGGTTGCAGGCATCTCGCACGACTGGCTTACCAGGATGAAAATAAAACTGAACCACTGAACTGAATGGTCAATGCGCTTCATTTTATTGATTCGAATTCGAATCGATAGATAATAGTTGCTATAACGAAAATGGCGAAATCAAGAGGTCGTATCGATGACCGCTATCATTGAGACTTGAAACATTTATTATTTGCCGCTTTTTTTCCGCTTGAGCAGATCCAGCCTCCCAATGTCAAAAACAAACCCTTTAAAGTTCGCGGGTCTCTATCTTTCCGTCAGGATATTTTGCAAAGCGACTTTTGCTCTGTTCATGCACGTGTTCGTAGCTGTCCCAAGGCCATCCGCCAAACTCGGTCTGCCGGTATTCGTTCATGGCTTGCTGAATTTCCGTCTGGGTGTTCATCACAAAAGGTCCGTATTGGGCAACAGGTTCGCCAATGGGTTTTCCTTGCAGCAACAGCAGCGAACTTTCGGAATCACCATTTGTCAAAACCACTTCTTGTGAAGCATCCAATTCAATCGCCAGGTGTGAACTGAAATTCTTTTCCGCTACAGCGATGGACTTACCTTCATAGAAATAAAGAGATCGATTTGCGTTCGCGGAAGCTACCGGCAATTTCCAGGAAGCACCAGCCTCCATCTTGATCGTCCAGATGGCAACTTCGTTGGCAGGATTGGCTGCCCATGAATTAGGTGCGGGCGGTGGTGCCTGTATGTTTTTAATTTTACCGGCAATCACGCGAACATTTGTCGTTCTGTCGTTTGAATCTTTATGACTGTAAGTGGGAATCGAATCGCCCCAGAGCATTGCAAAATGAGGCGCTACCATTTTGTTTGCTTTTGAAAGGTTGAGCCAGATTTGAAAAAGTTCTAACGGATTTTCTTTGTCATCGTGAAGAAGCGGAAACATTTCGCAATGCTGCACACCTTTACCCGCAGTCATCCATTGCACGTCACCAAAGCCAAAACGACCTGCCGCACCCAATGAGTCAGAATGATCTACAACACCTTTCGTAACAACGGTCACTGTTTCAAAGCCGCGGTGCGGGTGCGCGGGAAAGCCCGGCACGTGCTGCCCATGATACATGCGCCACTTTTCGGTTGGATCAAAATCCTGCCCGATGTTTCGGCCAGCCAAAGAGGCCGCAGGCACAAGCTTACCGTTTCCTTTCGGATAAAAATCTTCGTGATGCACGCAAAACAGAAACGGATCTTGTGTTTGCCACGGGAAACCCAAGGTCTTTGTTGCTTTGATAGGATTGCCCATATTTTTTTGATGTGACTTCTACACCCAGATTGTAGCCAAAAAGTTTTTGGATCCAAAAACAACCGGATGAAAGACTACATCTACTCTCCGGTTTAGCCTCATGCCCATGCGTGAGCGATTGGAA
>CAZNCO010000339.1:0-5602 GCA_964571345.1 uncultured Ohtaekwangia sp. | reverse complement strand
CATCTAAATTCGATATTAATATCCATCCATGATCGGAGAATACAATAGTCAGCGCGAGCACATTATCTTAAAAGAGTATGGCCGCAACGTTCAGAAATTGGTGAATTACATTCGCACCATTCCGGACAAACAAAAGCGTACGCAAATGGCGACAACGCTAATCGAGCTTATTAAACAATTAGCTCCCGTTGCCAAAGAAGCACAGGAAAATCCGCAGCGCATGTGGGACGACCTTTACATTATGGCTGATTTCAACCTGGATGTTGACAATCCATATTCTACTCCCGATCGAAGTATTCTGAAAAAGCGGCCTCGTAAGATGGATTACCCCCAGAGCGAAGTTCGCTTTAAGCACTACGGAAAAAACATTGAACGCCTGGTGCAGGAAGCGCTGAAAAAGGAAGATCCGCAAGAGCGTGAAGAAGCCGCCATTTATCTTGGCAAGCTTATGAAAACATTTTACAGTAACTGGAACAAAGAAACTATCGATGATTCGGTGATTGTAAAGGACATCGCCATCATGTCGAAAGGCAAGCTTACCCTAAGCCTTGATAAAGTACGTGAAGACAATTTGTTTGAAAAACTGTATCGCGAGAAAAAGAAGCAACATCCACAGCAAGGAGGAAACCAAAACCGTGATAACCGGAATCGTGGCAACAGGCCATTCAACAAAAACCGTCATCAACACCGCAGAAGGGATCAATGAGTTCGTTCAAAATAAAAGGTGGAATAAAGCTCAAAGGAGAAATTATTCCGCAAGGCGCCAAGAACGAAGCGCTTCAAATTATCTGCGCTCCACTCCTTACTGCTGAGCCGGTCACCATTCACAACATCCCCGACATACTTGATGTAAATAAACTAATTGAGCTAGTCGGTTCTCTTGGTTGCAAAGTGGAGAAATTGGGAAGTGGATCTTATCGGTTCACGGCTTCCAACATCAATATTGATTTCATGAAGTCGGAAGAGTATCGCAAGAAAGCTGCCGCTTTGCGCGGAAGCGTGATGCTGCTCGGTCCGATTCTTGCCCGCTTTGGCGAGGCAAACATTCCAAAACCAGGCGGAGATAAAATTGGAAGACGAAGACTAGATACACACTTCATTGGGTTTCAAAAACTAGGCGCCAAGTTCAACTTCGATGGCAATGAAAGTATTTTCTACATCGATGCACACGAGTTGAAAGGATGTTATATGTTGTTGGACGAAGCTTCCGTTACGGGAACTGCGAATATCATCATGGCTGCCGTAATGGCGAAGGGAACAACTACAATTTATAACGCAGCTTGCGAACCTTATTTGCAGCAACTTTGCCACATGCTCAATCGTATGGGAGCAAAAATATCAGGCATTGGTTCTAACCTGCTTACGATTGAAGGGGTAGAAAAATTGCACGGCACAGAGCACACAATGTTGCCTGACATGATTGAAATCGGAAGTTTCATCGGTATGGCCGCCATGACTCAGTCTGAAATCACCATCAAGAATTGCCGCATCGATATGTTGGGAATCATTCCTGATACTTTTAAAAAGTTGGGAATTAAGATGGAGTTTCGCGGTGATGATATTTATATTCCTGCGCAGGAGCATTATGAAATCGAGACGTTCATTGATGGTTCCATTCTTACCGTTGCAGATGCCATATGGCCAGGATTCACGCCTGACCTTTTGAGCATTGTGCTGGTGGTTGCCACACAGGCGAAAGGTACCGTGCTCGTTCATCAGAAAATGTTTGAGAGTCGCCTGTTCTTC
Source organism: uncultured Ohtaekwangia sp. (assembly GCA_964571345.1). Classification (GTDB taxonomy): domain Bacteria; phylum Bacteroidota; class Bacteroidia; order Cytophagales; family Cyclobacteriaceae; genus ELB16-189. The sequence continues at coordinate 3,856 of CAZNCO010000339.1, read as the reverse complement.
GTTGATAAACTCATTGTTATGGGAGCACAGATTATTTTGTGTGACCCGCACCGTGCCACTGTGATTGGTCTTGATCGCAAGCAATCATTGCGTGGAATAAAAATGTCGTCACCTGATATTCGTGCGGGTGTGGCGTTGTTGATTGCTGCTTTGTCAGCCAATGGTGAAAGTGAAATTTCAAACGTAGAACAAATCGATCGCGGCTATCAGAATATTGAAGAACGTCTGCGTAAACTCGGTGCTGTAATTGAACGAGTAGCTTAAATCCAAAATAGCTCTTAACTTAATTTAATAGTTATGGGCGTCTTCTCCTCCAAAACAAAACTCCCCAACTATTCCGACAAGGTTTAGAAAAGTCAATCATATACCATCAAGGGATTGATGACAGATGCTCTTGCATTGCCTTTAAAGAATGAAGTGCCCATTATTGCCATTCATTTTCAAAAAAACCAGAAGGAGTTGATTCAGTTTTTGACGGAGAACTCTGTTCCGTATAAAGGTGTTCAATCAGATGAAATGGTTAACAGCTCTATTTTTTATCTTCCAGTTTTGAATCAACTTTTCAAGAAGGGCAACTTTCTCTCTTTCCGTTTTAGCCAACCATCCTTTTCATTTTTTTACTTGATCAGGCACCTCGGTTTTTTATTGCTAAAACCAGCGTGCTGAAAACAAATTTTAAAATCGAGGTAGGGTAAAGCCCTTTTCGGGGTCTGGGTATTAGGGATAGAAGTTGGTCAAAAGCAGGGATGTCCCGAGGTTATCCCGTGGTTGACCCGAGGGTGAGCCGTGGTTATCCCGTCCCTATATAACCACGGGATATCTACGGTATCACTTTGGGGAGGCCCCGTGCTCCTCGGGTATCACATGCCTTTGTCATGCGCCACCAATTACGGAGCCTGGAGGAATGCATTATTGTTGTTGATTCATCCAGTTGCGAAGAGGCATCTCTAAAATTAAAAGAGGTGCTGGTAGTGGACGTTGCGTTTAGCTCTACAACTCTTCCGAGACTACTTTCAAAACTTCAGGCCAAGACCAAAACCCACCTGCTATTCTTTGGTCATTATCCGCTTCCTAAAAAAGAAGACATGCTGCTGGAGAGCTTGAATACTTTTAAAGATCTGCCTATGTATATTCTATTCTTCGATGGACAATCCGTTGATGGCTGTCTTTGGAGCATCGAATGATCAGCCTAATGTAGAAGCTTGGAATGAAAGATGACGAAGCGATTGAGCACAAGATGGTGACAAAAGCGATGCAAAACGTACGCAAAAAGCTGGAAGAAAAAGTTACGTTCGAGCATTCTGCCAATTCAGAGAAAGACTGGTTTGATAAAAACCTTCCAAAATCATACTGAAACCGCTTTCAAAAATAAATCTCAAGCAATCGCTTGCTCTTTATAACTAAATATTTAGTTTTATACCTAAATAAATAGTTATGAAGGAACTGACCAAAGCCGAAGATCAGATCATGCAAATTCTTTGGCGTTTAGAAAAAGGTTTTGTCAAAGACATTGTAGACGAGCTTCCCGAACCCAAGCCAGCCTACAACACCGTTTCCACTATTATCAGAATCCTTGAGAAGAAAGGATTTGTTGGCTATAAAGCCTTTGGAAAAACGCATGAATATTATCCGCTGATCACGAAGGACAAATACACCAAGTTTTATTTGAACAACCTGGTGAAGGGATATTTCGGTGGTTCTATTCACAGTCTGGTCTCCTTCTTTGCAGCCGAAAATAAATTGGACGTGAATGACATCGATCAGCTGGTAAAAAAACTTCAGGAAATCAAAAAAGGAAAATCATGAACACGATCACTTACTTTCTGGAAGCCAACGTTGCCCTCGCAATTGTAACTGTTTTCTATTATGCTGTTCTAAAGAATGAAACCAACTTTCAATTTCAGCGCCTGTTCATTTTATGCGGCATAATTTGCTCTTTGGTATTTCCCTTCATTCAAATAGAAAGCCGAGCGAGCCTTCCATCCATGTCTGAGTTAACGACTTTGACATTGCCAGATCTGATTGTTATGGATCAACAGCCATTCTTTCATGTTGACAACCTATTGGCTTTCGTTTATGTCGCTGTCTGCAGCTTAATCCTCCTCAGGCTATTTTGGAATTTCTCAAGGCTGATAAAGCTTTGGTGGGCCAATAAGAAAACTAAGACGAGCGGACGAAGTGAAATTGGAAGCTTTTCATTTTTGAATCTGATCTTCATTGACCACTCCTATTCAAGGGAAGAAAGAGAAATGATCTTGAAACATGAGCAAATACATGCAAGGCTCTTCCACAGTGCTGACATTATCCTGCTTGAGCTTCTGAAGGTCTTCTTCTGGTTCAATCCCTTCGTCTATATTCTCAGAAAACAAATTACTAACATTCACGAATTTCAAGCTGATGAATTGGCTGTGAAAGGCGCGGATGCAGAACAATATTGCAGCCTTCTGGCGAGGGTTGCACTTCAGTCGGCCGACTTTCCGATCGCCAATCATTTTAATAATTCGTTAACCTTAACAAGAATCGTTATGATCACAAAAGAAAAAGTAAAGCTCAGCCGATGGAAAGTTTTTGCTTCCGCTGCAGTGATGGTGGCATTGTTCGTTTTCATTTCCTGCAAAGAGCAAGATTTGAGAGGAAAAGATGCGGTAGTAGAATCTGATGTAAATGCAAAAAATGGTCAGGTATTTTCGGTCGTCCAAGAGGCGGCTCAACCTGCGGATGGAATACCAGCATTCTACAAGTCATTGGCCAGGGAAATTACGTACCCCAAAGAAGCTCGCTCAAAGAAAATTGAAGGAAAGGTGTTCGTAGAATTTATCGTCAACCTAGACGGAAGCCTTTCTGACTTTAAAGTGGTTCGTGGTATTGGAGATAGCTGCGATGAAGAGGCTATCCGTGCATTGAAAGCAGTGTCCCTAAAATGGAATCCGGCTAAACAGGATGGCGCTTCCGTTCGACAAAGGATAGTTATACCGATCAATTTTAGAATTGAAGATGGTATTTCACACGTGAATAAAGATGTTACCATTGAAATAGCAGACCAACCTAATACCAAATTCTTGAATGAAGTGGTGGTAGCTGCTATTGTTAACTAAAATCTATAAGTATCCGGTCTGATAATCGGATACTTATTCTGAGTCGACCATAACCCATAAACCGATGATAAGATTTCTAATCCTTACGATTGCTTCTATCACCTGCTTTTCATTGAAAGCAAAATGTCAAAACACGGTTGCGAGCGATAGTATTTATACAAATGTTGATGTACTGCCTGAATTTCCCGGTGGGAGAAAAGCGTTGGGTAAATATGTAGATAGCGGCAAGAACCACAAGTACCCGAAAGAAGCCAGAAAAAACGGAATTGAAGGAAAAGTGATCGTTCAATTTGTGATAAATGAAGACGGTACTTGTAGCAACTTTAACGTCATCAAGGGAATTGGGTACGGATGCGATGAAGAGGCAGTTAGGGCCTTCAAGAAAATGCCAAAGTGGAACCCAGGATTAGTTAAAGGCAAACCGGTGAAGGTGCTTATGCAAATGGGATACCTGTATAAGTTATAGCTCTATCAAGCTTGCAGCTTCCCGATCAACCATCACCAACGCGTGCGGAATAGTCTGAACAACAGTTGCCGGAATATTTTCGGTAACGGAATTTGTTATCATTTTCTGAATAATCGAGGCCTTCTTCATGCCGTTCGCCATTAAGATCGGCAGCTTGGCTTCGCGAAAGTTTTGAAGACCCAACGTAATGCCTTTTGAAAGCTTCGTTGGCTTATCAAAATATTTTTGGCCAACATTGATTGTTTCTTCTGCCAATTGGGAAATGTGCGCTCGCAAATCAAACGATGTTCCAGGC
>CAZNCO010000338.1:0-5612 GCA_964571345.1 uncultured Ohtaekwangia sp. | reverse complement strand
CACCTTTACTATCGCACATGATCAGGTTTTCTTTTTTTAAACCCAGAGCAAGGTAAAGTTTGCTACACGAGACGGCAGCCGCGCCTGCACCATTCACCACTAATACAATCTTATCGATTTTTTTTCCATTTACTTTAAGTGCATTCAACAAAGCGGCACTGGAAATTATTGCAGTACCGTGTTGATCGTCATGCATGATCGGAATATTCATCTTCTCACGCAAAACTGTCTCGATCTTAAAACATTCGGGAGCTTTGATGTCTTCGAGGTTAATTCCTCCAAAGGTTGGCTCAAGAGCCTTCACCACTTCAATGAATTTGTCCGGATCCTTTTCATTGATCTCGATATCGAAGCTATCAATGCCGGCATATTTTTTAAAGAGCACCGCTTTGCCTTCCATCACCGGTTTTGCCGCTTCGGGTCCGATATCACCTAATCCTAACACAGCAGTACCGTTGGAAATCACGGCTACTAAATTTCCTTTACTGGTATATTTATAAACATCTTCTTTATTTACCGCAATTTCTTTGCAAGGCTCGGCCACACCAGGCGAATAGGCGAGTGCGAGATCGAGCTGCGAGCTTAACTGTTTAGTAGGTGTAACTTCAATTTTTCCGGGTTGCCCTTGCGTGTGATAGTTGAGGGCATCTTGCTTTCGAACTTTGATAGACATAGTAATAATGTAAAATGGAAAGTTACAATTTAATGAGAAGTTGGCAACGCGGGAAAGAAAATGAATTATCGCTTCTCAAATGAGAAATGTCATTGTAATTGATAATCAAGAGGCTATTTAATCAAAACGTTGCAATGCTTCTACATTCCTTGTTTCCGCTAATGCCTCATCTGCCCGCTTGCTCACCATAGGCAATTTTTCCATTGAATGGACCTCAACAGTAAACACGCCAAAGTCTTCGGTGACTTTTCCTTTTAGTTCGTAAAAGCCACGACCGCGAAATGGAAATTTTCTGGCTGAATCAGGAAAATGCACCGTATCAAAAACTTCCCCATGTGCATCGTAAAACGTTCCGAAACACATGTGCTCCCTGGTTTTCATGGTGTAGGAATCTTTGGTGGTAATCAGATAGCCAACAATCCGTATCGATTGATTTTTTCTCTTTGGCAAGTCGTTCGCTCTGGTATCGCCATAATCATTTGTCTTCAGCAAATCGAAGGGGTTACAAAGTGGGAAACCGAGGAGCTCAATTTCATCGAATGCGTCCTCCAATGCATTGCGTTTCAATTCTGGCAATGGATATTCCTTTGGTTCTGTATCGAAAAGTTCAACGGACGATTCAAATTTACTTCCCACCTTTCGTGTGGCGTTTCCAACGGTGCGATTAAAAAACAAAAGCGATTCCCACAAAAGTTGTTGTTTTGATTTTCCGGTAAACCGAAATGATCCGAGGCGAATTAAAATTCGCAACTGCTCCAACCCAATGCCAGGGGTACGCCTCAAAAAATTATCAAGGCTTTTGTAGGGTCCGTTTTCCTTTCGCTCACGCTCGATGTGCTGACCAATTTTTGTTTCAAGACTTTTCAGATGCACGAAGCCAATGAAGATTTTATTTCCATAAATCGTAGTGAGATAGTCGCTGTGGTTCACACATGGAGCATTGATCTCCGCTCCATTCATGCGCGCTTCGTGAAAATAAAATTCAGTTCGATAGAAGCCTCCAAAATTGTTGATCACACCCACCATAAACTCCAGCGGATAGTGGGCCTTCAAAAATAAACTCTGATAACTCTCTACCGCATAACTGGCGGAATGACCTTTGGCAAAGGAATAGCCGGCAAAACTTTCAATCTCAAACCAAACCCGATCGATTACCTTCTGCTCATAGCCGATCCGTGCGCAGTTTTCAAAAAATTTATCTTTCACGCGCTGAAATTCTTCGCGCGATCGATACTTGCCACTCATGCCTCTTCGCAAAACATCTGCTTCAGTAAGCGTGAGCTCAGCAAAGTAGTGGGCCACTTTAATTACATCTTCCTGGTACACCATCACACCGTAAGTGTCATGCATGATCTCGTCCATCTTCGGGTGAATAGATTCCCACTTGATTCCTTTTTGGTGTTTGTGATATCGCTCGATGTACGCTTTCATCATTCCTGAACTTGCCACCCCTGGTCGAATGATGGAACTCGCGGCCACCAGCGTGAGATAATCATCACAGCGAAGTTTACCCAGCAACATGCGGGTAGCAGGTGACTCTACGTAAAAACAGCCCATTGCTTTGCTGTTGCGCATCAGATCCTTGATCTTCTCGTCATTCTTGAATTTTTTGAATTGATACACATCAATGTCAATTCCTTTGTTCCGCTTGACATGCTTTGCGGTTTCTTTGATGTGACCCAACCCCCGCTGACTGAGAATATCAAACTTGTAAATACCAAAATCTTCAGCTGCATGCATTTCAAATTGCGACACTGGCAAACTCTTGGGCGGAAACTCTGTAGCCGTATAACAATAAATTGGCTTCTCGGTGATCAGCACACCTCCCGCATGAATCGAAATGTTGGCAGGTAATTCTTTGTCAACAATGTATTGCGCGAAAGCAATTACCTTTTTCGCAATGTGATCACGCTCCTTGTTCTCATGTCGCGTCTCGACCAAATCATCAATCTCTTCTTTTGGCAACCCAAATACTTTTCCCAGCTCACGCAAAATAGATTTCTCCTGGTAGGTGACATGGGTACCCAATAAGCACACACGATCGGTGCCATGCTTTTGAAATAGATATTCATAGATAGCATCGCGGTTGTCCCACGAAAAGTCGATGTCAAAGTCAGGGGGTGAAACACGCTCCTCGTTTAAGAACCGTTCAAAATACAAATCCAACTCGATCGGATCGACATTGGTGATTCCCAAACAGTAGGCGACCGTGCTGTTCGCTCCGCTCCCTCGTCCAACAAAATCGAAGCCCTGGCTTTTTGCGTAGTTGATCAAATCGAGTGTGATCAAATAATAGGAGGTGAATTTTTTATGTGCGATGATGCGTAGTTCTTTCTCGATACGATCAATCCAAATGCTGGCGCCATAATCCTGCTGGGCATAAATTCGGTTGTAGCCTTCGCGCGTTTTTTCGCGGAGCACCTTCATATCCTCATCTACATTCGCATAAAAGCTTTTCTTATTCTTATCGACACCAAGCTCACATTGAATTGAACATTGATCGAGCAATTTCTTTGCATTTACAAAAAGCTGCGGAAAATCGTCAAACTCATCTTGCAGTTCCGACTCCGTCAACATGAATTCATTCTTATTTGCTTGATGATGTTCAGGCAATTTGCTGAGCAGCGTGTTGTTGGCAATACACCGTAGCAGCCGATGTACGTTGTGATCGCGATAAATAAGCTTGCTCTTCTTTGTTTTCTTGTCTACCGCTTTTTCCGGGGGCAAAAAAGTAACGGGATGAAGCGCCACAAATTTGTGAATGAATTCTTTGGCAGAAGAATCCAAAGAGAATGCCGGAAGTTCATCGCTTCGCACCCCAATAAACTCATTTTTACGAAGTTGCTCAGGGAAAAACTTTTTAAAAGGATAAATAAAAAAAACATTTTCTATCTCAGGTGCGCGCTCATGAAATTCTTTCCCCTCACGATTGTGATACGACAAAAAGCGATTTAGCTTTTCGAATCCATTGTTGTTCTGTGCGATGGCGATATAGAGAAGTGCATTTTCTTTCCCGCGAAATTCAATTCCGACAGCAATGTCAAGATCATACGGGGCTTTCTGAAATTTGGTGAGGCCATTCGCCCGCGCTTTGTTCTCATCGCAGATGCGGAGCATCTCCAGGTAGGAACAAACATTATTTATTTCTGTAAGCGCCAGTTTGTGAATACCGCACCGTTTTGCCTCATTGAAAAGAGTCTTGATCGGCAGTGTGCCGTACTTGAAGCTGAAGCCGGTGTGGCAGTTGAGATACATAGTTGAATGTGTCGAAGATCAATTCCCGATGGTTAACGCTTTTTGGTTCTCTAAATGCGCCATCACCATTCTGATCTCCCCATAACTATAACGATCGCCCAATTTTCCTTTTACCTGTGATAAAGCAACGGTGTTCAATTGCTGAATGGCCTTTTGAATCGGCTCGACTTTGGAAATATCCATAACCTTTTCAATCGCGAGATCGCCACGCTCGATGTAGAAGGCAAGATGATTCTCAATAGTTGATTGACTGAGATTGCGCTGCTGCGCGATGGAAAAAATGGAATGGCCTGCTTTGAAACGTTCGAAGCTTTGTTGCCTGGTGTCGGTTTCTTTTTCAGGGCGCTCTCTGCGCTGGCGCTTGGGCGTTTTCAAATGAATGCGCGATTTCAGATTGTGCTCACGACAATAAGCCGCCACCACATCCCAAAATTGCTTTCCATATTTTTCAATCTTGACTTGGCCAAAACCCGAGATTTTGAAAAACTCATCTTTGTTATGGGGCAGATAAGTCGCCAACTCCATCAGCGTGGCATCCGACAAAACGATATAAGCGGGAACATTTTCGTCATCGGCAATTCGCCTGCGTGTTTGCTTCAATTGCTGAAATAGTTCACTCTCGTAATCAACGTTTGATTCTTTCACCTCAATCACTTCCTTGGATCGTGTGATCATTACTCTCTCCAAACCTTTCAGCACGTTGGCACTTTTCGGTGTGAGTTTGAGCACAGGATAAGCACCCTCCGTTTTGGTAAGATATTCCTGAGCAAGCAAATCGCGGATCACGCTGTTCCAATCGTCTTTACTCACATCCGCGCCAATGCCATACGTTTTAAGCTGCCTATGCTCATCTTGAATCTTTGCAGCGTTCGATCCGCGCAGAATATCAATCACATAACTCGCGCCATATCTTTCTTGTAATCGTGTAACTGCGGATAAAACCTTTTGCGCCAGTACGGTGCCATCGGTTTGTTCTACACGTGTGAGGCACATGTCGCAGTTGCCACAATAATTTTCAGAAGCCTCGTCAAAGTAGTTGAGCAGAAATTTCCTGCGGCACGAATTCAAATCGCCATACTCAGCCATCTGGTTTAGCTTGCGCTGATAGATTTCCGTTTGCTCAGGATTGTTTTCCACCTCCACAAAACTTTTCATCTTCGGAACATCCGCATAGGAATAGAAGAGCAGCGCTTCACTGTCCAACCCATCGCGACCGGCACGACCGGTTTCCTGGTAATAGCTTTCAATATTTTTCGGCAAATCCATGTGCACCACATAGCGCACATTTGATTTATCGATGCCCATACCGAAAGCGATGGTAGCCACAATAATTTTTATTTCATCGCGTAGAAATAATTCCTGATGTTTGGCACGAATGTCTTTGTCCAATCCCGCGTGATAAGGCAACGCAGAGTAACCCATACTTTTTAAATCATCGGCAAGCCGCTCTACCGAAGCGCGCGACAAACAGTAAATAATTCCCGATTCATCTTTTCGTTTTTCCAGAAAATCGATGAGCTTGTCAAAACTGTTGCGCTTGGCATCCACCGTGTAACGAATGTTGGAGCGATTGAAACTGGAAACAAAAGTTGCGGGATTATTCAGCTCTAGTTTTTCAAAATGGTCTTTTGCGTAAGCTTTCTCGGTGTGGCCGTAAACGGAAACCCCGGAAAACTTTGCAACA
>CAZNCO010000337.1:0-5612 GCA_964571345.1 uncultured Ohtaekwangia sp. | reverse complement strand
GTGCCGTGCCGATGAATATTTTAAAACTGTCAGGGCTTGATTTATGTTCCATCGGAATTGCCGAAGTTCCTGTCGGAGCTGTTGGCTACGAGGAGATCTTATTTATTGACGAGGCGATGCGCTATTACAAAAAATGTATCATCAAAGACGATCGTTTGGTGGGTGCGGTCCTAATTGGTGATAAATCGGAGTTTGCGGAATTTAAATCCTTGATCGAAAATAGAATTGAGCTATCAGAGAAACGAATGCAGTTACTGCGCTCAGGTAAATCGGTTGAACCGATGGTTGGGAAACTAGTGTGTTCATGCAACCAGGTGGGAGAGGGGAACCTGAAAAAGTTGATCGAAAACGGTTGCCAAACATTAAATGAACTTTGTCAAAAATCCGGAGCGGGATTAGGTTGTGGAAGTTGTAAACCCGAAATTCATCGCCTGATGAAGGAGATGGAAGTAACGGCAAAATGATTTTGGTATGGAAGTGAGCAAGAAGAGTGACCTAATTAGGGTTTTTGTGAAAGGAGGCTTCATTTCTCCTGCGAATCTTTTGAAGATACTGGAGATATCAGGTAGCATTGGAAACAAATATGTGTTATTTGGTTCTCGTCAGGATATTCTGTTTCCAATCGGCAATGCGTCACACAATCAGATCGACCAGGCATTTCGCTCTATCAATATAGACTATGAGCTAGGCAGCGATCAATCCATTCGACAAAACATCGTGAGTTCGTATGCTGCCGTGAATCTGGTTGGAACAACAAACTGGGTTAAAGAGGATACGATCAACGTCATCACCGATAACTTCGATTTTGTTCCGAAAGTAAAAATCAATCTGGTGGATCCATTGCAGGGACTTGTGCCGTTGTTTACGGGTGAATTGAATTTCGTTGCCTCATCGGAAGACAACTATTGGTACTTGTACGTTCGCGATGCACGAAAGAAGAACTTAGAGGTTTGGCCGCGCCTTATTGCCAGTCAAGACATTCCGAAGCTTTCAAAATCACTCGAAGCATTACTTATCTCATATAATCCATTCACCTCGGAAGAGATGTACATGATTTTGAAAAATGAAAATGTACGCATCAGTTACAAGCCAATTTCTCAAGGTCTGAAGCTGCCTGAAAACAATTTTCCTTATTATGAAGGTTTGAATGCGATGCTCAACAATCAATATTGGCTCGGCCTTTATTGGCGCAACAACAAATACGATCTTGACTTTATGAGTGCCGCCTGCCGTCTGTGCCAGGAGACGAACATTAGCAACGTCAACATCATTCCGTGGAAAGCTTTTATCATTAAAGGAATTCGCGCGGCTGATCGCCTGCGTTGGGAAAAGCTGATGGGCAAGTTTGGAATTAACGAACGTCATTCTTCGCTAGAATTGAATTGGCATCTTCCCGTGATTGACGATGAAGCTCTGGAGTTGAAAAGATTTCTGGTGAAAGATCTTGATCAGCAAGACATCAGTACCTACGGTTTAACTTTCGCGATCAAAACGGGTCGCGACTATTTTCCTTTCACTACAATCGTCATTGAAAAGGAGTTAGACAATCTTTCATCGGAGACCAATCTTTACCGGATTCTCTATGCAAAGGATTTTAATTCAAACAACATTACTTATTTTCCTTATGCGCAGCATGTGCGGAAAGAGATGATTCCAGCACTGCTGATCGAATTGAGCAAGCTTTATTTCCGTCAGTTAAATCCGGAGAAAGAAAACTCAACAACATCAATTAAGAATACGGTCGATTCTAAAGATTCAAATCAAGTCGTCACCAACTTTCAATGTAGCAATTGTCTTACGGTCTACGATTCAAAATATGGGGATGCAGAGTCCGGCATCGAACCCGGTTTGCCATTTGAATCCCTTCCTGAATCCTACACGTGCCGCGTTTGTGATAGCTCAAAAAAGTTTTTTCAACCTGTTCAAAGTAAATTATGACAACATCCACTCAAGAGATTGAACAAGACCCGCGAGTCGAAAATGATCGCAATAGTCTTTACCCTATTTTTTTGAAAATGGAGACATTGAGATTGCTTATTGTGGGGGGAGGAAATGTGGCGCTTGAAAAATTGACTTCGGTGCTGAATAACTCACCTCTTACGGAAATTAAGATCATCGCGCCAGCTGTTTGTGAAGAGATTAAAGCGATTGCTGCCACAAGTAAATCAATCAATTTTGTAGAAAGAAAAGCCGGTCTTTTCGACCTCGACCAGGCGCAAATAATAATTGTGGCTGTTGATGATCGTTCTGTAAGCGATTGGGTATACACACAAGCGAAAGCTAAAGGCAAGCTTGTGAATGTTGCTGATACACCTGAGAATTGTGATTTTTATCTCGGCTCCATCGTGAACAAAGGTCATTTAAAAATTGCAATCTCAACAAATGGAAAATCCCCAACTTTGGCAAAGAGACTTAAGGAAGTAATTTGCGAAGCAATTCCAGACGTTGATTTTTTGCTCGAGAATTTGTCAGTCATTCGATCCAGACTCAATGGACACCTCCATGAAAAAATAAAAATGCTCAACGATTTAACATCTGGGTTGATATTACCGAAAGAAGATGGAAATACTTTGTAAGCCACCTATCATAGATGCTCACTGATTTCATGTAATTGCAAATCTCATCGTAAGATAAGAACCTCACTTGTCGTTATTGAATTGAAGTAGCCAAAAGGCACTATTGATTTAAACGATATTAGGTTTTGATAGCGTGAGACCAGTTTTTTCTGCGTGATCGTGGCCAGTAGGTGCAGATTTAATGGTCCCAAAGATAGAATAGCGTCTTGTAAAAACTACGGTAAGATAATCAATTGGTTATACCGTGATTAGATCAATTAACTAGTGAACTTAAAATAACTAAACCCCGACCGTAATGTCAATCAAAAATATTGAATTTACATTTTCCTTTTAAAATGTAATTCTCTTCAACGATTTATTGTCGTTATAGGTGAGACGATCTTGTCCCCCGGAAATCCTTATAGGTTCTCTCTTGATGCAAAGTCGTACGGCCAGTGACTTTTTTGTACTCAAAAAATGTTAGAAATCCATACTTTCTTCCCGATCCGATCTATTTTCCCTACTTATGGTCTTCTCAGGCTTATTTAACAGCCTTTGCCTGCAATCAGGGAGGACGACAGATGGACTTACTCTTTGTAAATTCCACAAAAGGGTACCAATAGAGAGATTCTAATAACCGTCAATTTTATTTGGTGGTGATGCCGATTTAAAGTGACAAACGGAACAAGGGGCGTCCCTTGATTTTTTAGGGAGATTGTGGCAAATCGTAAAACTGCTTGATCCGGTATGAATCGAGAGATTGACTACATCAAGGTACAGAAGCAAGACTTTGCACACTTTCCCTTGAAGGTCCTATTTGACTAAACTGTACGTTACAATATTGATCGTTTTAGATGATACATATCCTAAATTATGTCATCCGCGTTAAATTTTAATGTAATTGAAATTAATCTTCTTATTCAAATCTGAATCTTAAGCTAAATTTTATTTCAAGCTTGTTCTTAATTTTGATCGTATTTCGAAATAAGTAAATAAAATGGTTGAGAAAAAAGTAAGAGGTTTTCTTGGCGTATCTTTATTCATTGTTTTTATTGTTCATTTTTCTTGCCGAGAGCAACAGAACCCTTCATTTAGTTTACTGCCCTCAGAAAAAACCAATATCGAATTTATTAACGAGGTTCATGAGTCGGATTCAATTAACATAGTTGATTATTTTTATTTATACAATGGCGCAGGAGTGGCCGTTGGGGACGTAAACAATGATGGTCTTGATGATATCTTTTTCGTGGGTAACCATAAAGGGAGAAACAAGCTTTACCTGAATCTCGGGAATTTAAAATTCACAGACATCACTCAACAGAGCGGTGTAGCTGGCCGCCAGGACTGGAGCACAGGGGCAGCCATGGTGGATATCAATTCGGATGGATGGCTTGATATTCTGGTGACCACGGTAAACATACCGAAACTGTTTACATCGCAAAATGAATTATACATCAATAATCGCAACGGCACTTTTACAGAAATGGCTCAACATTATGGACTTTCTGTAAAAGCTCACGGCACGCAATCGTATTTTTTTGATGTCAATAGAGATGGTATTCTGGATTGCTTTATTTTAAATCATTCAACTGACAACATAGAGCAGTACAGATCTTCCAAAGACAGACTCCTTAACGACTCGGTTTCAGGAGATATGCTTTTTTTAGGGAACAAACGGGAGGGAGGAAATAATCAATCTCAAGTCTATTACACGTTGGTCAAACCAGGACCTAAAACCTATTTCAGTAGTGCCCTTACGTATGGTCTCGGTGCGGGTATAGGAGACTTCAATAGTGACGGTTGGCTGGATATTTATTGCACGAATGATTTTAAAGAGAATGATTATTGTTATTTCAACAATGGAGACGGCACATTTTCAAACAAAGGGAACAGCCTGTTCGGGCATCATAGCCGATTTTCAATGGGATGTGATGTAGCTGACTATAACAACGATGGTTATCTCGACATTCTCACACTCGATATGCTGCCGGAGGATGAAAAGGTTTTGAAGTCTTCCATCGGAGATGAATCATCTGATGTGTTTGATTATAAACGGAGCCTCGGATTTCATAACCAGGTGTCGCGAAACTGTCTGCAGACGGCTGTGCCATCAGGGGATTCCCTCGTCTTTTCAGATGTGGCCTTGCAGGCGGGTGTTGCTGCGACTGACTGGAGTTGGTCTCCACTTTTTGCCGATTTTGACAATGACGGCTACAAGGATATTTTTATTTCCAATGGCTATCTCTACCGCGCCAATGACCTTGACTTTAATCGATTCAAGGCAACGGAAACGCTTCATCGTGCAGCCACCAAAAATGGAAATAAATTCCTAGATCTCATGTCTAAGATGCCTCCAGGAAAATACCATGACTATGTTTTCAAAGGCACAGGCACAACACAATTTTTCGACAAGTCATCTGACTGGGGTTTCAGAGTCTCCGACTTAAGTCATGGTGCGGCCTATACCGATCTGGATAATGATGGAGATTTAGATTTAGTTATTAACCGAATGAACGAGCCAGCGGCCATCTATGAAAATAAAGCTGACTCTTCACAATGTCGTTACCTGTCAATTGACTTAAGGGGAAGAGACGGCAATTTTTTTGGGATCGGTGCCATCATTTATGCGTATGTAAAAGGTCAAATGCAAATGATTGTGCAAATGCCAAACCGCGGGTTTATGTCATCGGTTTCTCCAACCCTTCACCTTGGTTTCGGCAAAGCCCCCATCGTAGACAGCCTTTTTGTAAAGTGGCCTTCCGGAAAGGTGCAGCGGTTACTAAGTTTAAAAACCAATCAAAGGATGGTGTTGTGGGAAAAGAACGCGACCCAAGAATTATCGCTTCCTCTGAGAAAAGACAAAACTCCATTCGTGATTACCGAACTCAAGGATGCAAGCCTAAAAGGCATCCGGGATACGATACCTTATGTAAATGATTTCTTAAAGAATCCTTTCATACCACATTCAATTTCTTCTCAGGGCAGGAAGATCGCAGTAGCGGATGTCAACCGTGATGGTGTTGAGGTAGGGCGTGGTCGCGCTGAACGGCAGATCGG
>CAZNCO010000336.1:0-5617 GCA_964571345.1 uncultured Ohtaekwangia sp. | reverse complement strand
GGCTTATTCTTTGATCATCGTGGGGGCTACTTCTTTGGTGGGTGGCGTGCGGAATGCACTTCAAAACCTGGTGAATTTCAAGATTGCCTTTTTATTTTCTATTCCTTCCCTTATCGCTATTTATTTCACCCGTCACATTCTACTTCCGCACGTTCCGTCCATGATTTCTTTTAGCGATTCCTTATCGGTAAGCAAAGATTTTCTGGTGATGATATTCTTTTCGGTAATTATGGTTATCGCCTCCCTTCGTATGATCAGGAAGAAAGTAATAGAAGACCAGAAAACCGAAAACCCTGAATTCAGCATACCCAAAATCATAGGGCAAGGCATTGTGCTTGGCATAGTAACGGGGATTGTGGGAGCCGGAGGTGGATTTCTGATTATCCCTGCCTTGGTTCTGCTGGCCGGACTACCTATGAAACGAGCTGTGGCTACGTCCCTCATCATTATTACCATAAATTCGTTAGCTGGTTTTGCCGGAGACCAAGGAACAGGTCTTCAATTGAACTATTCGTTTGCAGGTGTGGTTTCTTCCTTCGCGATCGGTGGTGTTTTGATTGGGACGTATCTGGCAAAGTTCTTTGATGGAACAAAACTTAGAAAAGGCTTTGGCTGGTTTGCTTTATCGATGGCATTTTTGATCGTAGCAAAAGAAATAGTGGCTACACTTGGTTGAATGTGACTCCGGTCACTGAAAAAGTCATTAACATATCAGAACTTTGTGTTGTTAAAACATTGATTCATTTAATTTATTAAAATATGACAGTGGAACAAATTTATACGGGATGTCTGGCGCAAGGTGCTTATTACATTCGCTCCGGAAACGAAGCAGTGATTATAGATCCGCTGCGCGAAATAGACTCCTATATTGAAAAGGCCGAAAATGAAGGTGCTAAAATAAAATACATTTTAGAGACGCACTTTCACGCTGACTTTGTATCTGGTCACGTTGACTTAGCTGCAAAGACAGGCGCCACAATTGTGTATGGCCCCACTGCCAATCCAAAATTCAAAGCACATATTGCAAAGGACGGTGAAGAACTGAAGGTTGGAGAATTAACGATTAAAATACTGCACACTCCTGGTCACACCATGGAGTCGACAACTTACCTGCTCAAAAATAAAGAAGGAAAAGACATTGCCCTTTTTACAGGTGACACACTTTTCCTGGGTGATGTAGGAAGACCAGACCTTGCACAGAAAGCTGCTCACCTGACACAAGAAGAACTGGCGGGATTGCTATTTGATTCTCTTCGAACGAAGATCATGCCGCTGGCAGATGACATCACTGTTTATCCGGCTCATGGAGCAGGTTCTGCCTGCGGAAAAAATATGATGAAAGAAACAGTGGATACACTGGGCAATCAAAAGAAAATGAATTACGCTTTGCGTGCGAACATGACGCGCGAAGAATTTATTAAAGAAGTAACAGAAGGATTGCTTGCACCTCCGGCTTATTTTCCTGAGAACGTTCGGTTAAATAAAGAAGGCTATGAAAGCATTGACAAGGTAATCAAAGGCGGAACTCGCCCTTTGACTGTCGAAGAATTTGAATTGGTTGCCAACGAAACGGGCGCACTGGTGCTAGACACACGCGCGGCAAACGAATTCAGAAAAGCGTTCATTCCAAACTCGATCAACATTGGCATCGATGGAAGCTTTGCTCCGTGGGTAGGTGCCCTTATTCCTGGAGTAGCACAGCCTTTATTAATTGTTGCCGATAAGGATCGTGAAGAAGAAATTGTTACGCGCCTGGCCCGTGTTGGGTATGACAACACCCTCGGATTTTTGAAAGGCGGATTCAAATCATGGCTTCAAGCAGGAAAGGACATTGACGTTATCGAATCAGTATCTCCTCAGGAGCTTGCCAATCGCTATGCAACGCAAACACTAAAAGTTATTGATGTGCGCAAACCAACTGAGTTTGCAGCAGAGCACATGGAAGGCGCGATCAACATGCCGTTGGATTATATTAATGACTACCTCGCTGAAATCCCTAAAGAAGGTGAAGTGTATGTACACTGTGCCGGAGGCTACCGCTCAATGATCGCTGTATCTATTCTAAAGGCTCGCGGCTGGAATAACCTGATTGATGTACAAGGTGGATTTAAGGCAATGGCCGAAACATCGATACCAAGAACAGACTATGTTTGTCCGAGTACGCAAGCCCGGCTTCAACGTCAAAAAAATTAAGGAATATCTAGTTTGAGGATTGTTTGGTTTGTTTGTTAAAGACTGCTCACACGGGCAGTCTTTTTTTTGCTTATAATGAATTGGACTCTCCATACTTGTCTGGATATTTACTTCTGCCACCCATAAGTATTCAATCATTCTTCCAAAAAAATGTAAAAATTTTTTGAAGGTGATCTAGGTCACAGTGCACCCACATGCCTACCAATACTTTTGCACCACAAAAATTTTTACAAATGAAGAGAGACTTTTTTCGGCTGTTAATATTGACCATAGGGATCTCAGCCTCAGCCCTGGCACAAGAAGTGACTCCATTAAAATTGGACGAAGCTATCGAGAGTGCATTAAAAAACAACAAGGAGGTTATATTAGCTTCGCTGGAACAGGAAAGTTCCGTTGCCAGATATAACCAGACCAACGCAGTTTTCTTGCCACAGGTTAACCTTAGTTATACTGCGTTCACTACCAATAATCCTTTAAATGCGTTTGGTTTTAAACTGCAACAGCAGTCGATTACCCAAACGGATTTTGATCCACGCTTGTTAAACAATCCTTCGGCAACACAAAATTTCAATGCCAAGGCAGAAGTAAATCAACCGCTGATCAATCTTGACATGATTTATGCACGGAAAGCTGCACATGAACAAATCGATTTATATTCTTATAAAACGAAGAGAACAAAGGAATACATAACCTTTGAAGTACACAAAGCATATGAGCAATTGCAACTGGCTCACGATGCCGTGAAGGTTTTGACAGAAGCTTTGCAGACAGTCAACGCCATTTACACATCCACCAACCAACGCTTCGAAAAAGGGTTTCTTCAAAAATCAGATGTGCTGCAAGTGCAGGTGCAGGTGAATGCGATGGAAAGCAAACTTGCAGAAGCAAAAAGCAACGTACAAAACGCCTCTGATTACCTGAGTCTGATAATGGGCGCCAAAACCGGAAAAATTTATGCTGTGGATAGTATCGGTAAGAATAACACGATCGAAGTAAAAGAAACGCAAGTACCTGATGATCGTGCGGACTTCAAAGCCATGCGTGCTGCCATGAATGCGCAAGAACAGATGGTCAACTCCGGAAGAATGGCGTACCTGCCCAAGTTAAATGCCTTTGGCAATTTTCAGATCAATGATAAATCAGCTTTTGGATTCAACTCGCAATCCTATTTGTTGGGAGCTCAATTTTCATGGAACATATTTGCCGGCACTGCTTCCCGTAATAGAGTTTCTGAATACAAAGTAGAGCGAACAAAAATAGAGCAACAACTCAATTACCAGAAAGAGCAAAGTCAATTAGAACTAAACAAAACCAATCGCCAATTGCATGACGCTGCGTTTGCGATCACGCAAAGTGAAACAGCTGTAAGCCAGGCCGAAGAGGCATTGCGAATCCTTAAAAACCGTTTTGAGCAAGGCCTTGTCACAACCAACGATTTATTGCAGGCTCAATCCATGTTATCCCAACAAAAACTAATGAGAGCGCAGGCCATCTTTCAATACAACACCACTTTATCGTACATCGAATTCTTAACCTCCACTTCAGAAAAATAAAAATGACTAATATGAAATTCAGAATACATCAACTTTCTATTCTTGCCTTCGGTGCTTTTCTACTTGCCTGTTCAGCAAAAGAAGAAGATCGCACTGTTAAAGAAAATCCTGTGCCTGTAACCATCGGCTCTGCCACGATGCAATCCGCAGATCATGTAACGGCCAGCGGACAAGTAACATCAAAAGAAACAGCCGTGATCAGTACACGTGTCATGGGCTTCCTCACGAGCTTCAAAGTAAAGGTGGGCGATAAAGTTCAGAAAGGACAACTGCTGGCGACCATCAGTAACGGAGACATCTTAGCAAAGCGTGCACAGGCACAGGCGATGGTAACAGAAGCTGAAGCAGCCTTAAAAGACGCACAAAAAGATTACGAACGTTTCGAAGAATTATACAAGCAAAAAAGTGCATCTACCAAAGAATTCGAAAACGCTACGCTGCATTACAATTCGATCAAAGCAAAAGCGGAGGCAGCTCGCCAGATGAAAAACGAAGCAGATGCGATGCTCACTTATACCAATCTTACGGCTCCATTTTCAGGAGTGGTCACCCAGCGTAACCTCGATGAAGGCAGCATGGCCAATCCCGGCATGCCGATCATGATGGTAGAGCAAGCAGGTACCTATGAAGTGAGAGCTTCTGTTTCCGAATTGGATATCGCGCACGTAAAAACAGGCATGACCGCAGATATCAACATTCAATCGATCGGAAAGAAATTAAGCGGAAAAGTTTTGGAAGTAAGCACCTCATCGCAATACAGTGGTGGTCAGTATTTCCTCAAAATATCCATCCCTTCCGAGCCGGGTTTATTCTCAGGCATGTATGTGAATGTTTCTATTCCTGTTGCAAAAATCGATGTCGCTACAAATAATATCCTTGTTCCATCAAGTGCCTTGATTTACAAAGATCAACTGACGGGAATTTATACAGTGAGTCGAAGCAACACTGCATTGCTGCATTGGGTGAAGACCGGAAAAACTTTTGGTGATCAAGTCGAAATTCTTTCGGGATTGAGCGCAGATGAAAAGTTTATTCTTCAAAGTGAAGGGAAACTCTACAACGGTGCGCCAGTAAGTGTGAAATAATCTTACTCTATAAAATATACAAAGATGAAAGAAGGTTTATCGGGTAATATTGCAAAAGCATTTATCCAGTCGAAGCTTACGATTTTATTAATGATCGCCTTTCTGCTGATCGGAGGTTACAGCACCATGCTTACTCCCCGTGAAGAAGAGCCGCAGATCGATGTGCCCATGGCCGATATTTTTCTTCGGTACCCGGGCGCTTCCCCTAAAGAAGTAGAAGCCCGCGTATCCAAGCCATTGGAGAAAATAATCTCGAATGTAAAAGGCGTAGAGTATGTTTACTCAAACTCGATGAGTGGACAAGCTATGATCATCGTGCAGTTTTATGTAGGTGAAGATGTGGAGCGCTCGCTTGTAAAACTCTACAACGAGTTGATGAAGAACATGGATCAGATGCCTCAAGGTGTGATGATGCCACTGGTAAAAACGCGCGCCATTGACGATGTGCCGGTACTTGGGATTACCTTATGGGGTGAAAAATACAATGACTTTGAGTTAAAGCAACTAGGTCAGGCGCTGACAAGTGAAATCAAGAAAATTCCGGATGTAGCAGCGGTCAATGTTATCGGGGGAAGAAGCCGCCAGGTGACGGTGATGCTGGATAAAGACAAGTTGGCTCAACATCATATCGACTTTCTTTCGCTTAGCAGGCAAATCGGTGCCAGCAATGCGCAGATGCAAAGCGGCAACATGATCAATCGTGATACAGTATTTTCCGTAGATGCTGGAAACTTCCTGGCCACTGCAGAAGAAGTGGGCAACTTAGTAGTAGGTTCAAATCAGGAT
>CAZNCO010000335.1:0-5652 GCA_964571345.1 uncultured Ohtaekwangia sp. | reverse complement strand
GGTACGTCAAACTAAATTTAGATACTCAATTTACTTTGTGCTTCTTATCCTTTGCTCAAACAGGCTGGAAGCTCAAGAATACGAGCTTACGTCATTTACGACTCATCAAGGGCTTCCAACCGATCTCTCAAAGTCAATCATTCAAGACAGCGATGGTTTTATTTGGATAGGCACGGATGCCGGACTGGCCCGTTACGATGGCGTTAATTTTAAGGTTTTTGATGCAGACTTGGGTACCGGCTATATCAAAGCATTTGCTAAAAACAGGGACGGACGTCTTTATGTTGTTCACGACAAAGGTGTTCATGAAATTATCAGCAAGCCTGACACTGCTTTTTTTAAGCGAATAATAGAGGCCAATCAGGTAGCAACCGATTCGACAATCGTGTATCCAAAAGCGGTCTTTATTGACTCGAAGAATAGGCTATGGGTTTCGGAAATCGATGCTATCAGCAGGTTGGATGTAAAGTCATTGAAACGCTATCGTTTTGATAAGAAAAATTTATCCGCCAGCTATCTCAAATCTTTTTTGATGTTTGAAGATTCGTTCGGCAATCTTTTCACCATGTCACACAATGGTTACCTCTATTATTTTGATGAAGCAAAAGACCAGTTCAGTGAAATCGAGCTTGCATTATCATTAGGCGAAATAAATTACCAGTTGGCCCTCGAAGATGGAAGAGCATGGCTTGCTGCGTCCACCGGAGTTTACGAATTGCGCATAGGGCAAGATCATAAAGTAAAATCACTGAAGCGTATTGCAGCGAGAGGCGACATCATTAGCATGATCAAGACTTGGAATAAAGAGATATTTATGGGGTCATTAAGCAAAGGTCTTTTTAAAGTCATTGAAGCAAACCCTTTGGTATTCGAGAATATTGAAGGTGCTTCGCAGCGAAGCATTAACTATTTGTTTGAGCAGAATAATAACCTTTGGATAAGCTCTGATGAAGGTATTGGGCTGGTGCAGCATTCCTACTTCGCTACCCTTAAAACCGCAGACCCTACAAAATTCATTCATGCAATTGGGCCGGCTGGCGATAAAATCATTTATTTTTCTACTGGCAATAAAATCTATAGGGCAAAAAAAATAAGAGAGGGAGAATTTGAATTGGCGGTAATTAAAACTGTTAGCGATGGCTACATTGCCTATCTGGCTTCTTATGCAGATGGAGTTTGTTTTTCTGACTCCAACTCCTCTATCTACTTTGTTGATCAAAAAGGAACGACAACAAGGCGAATTGATCTTGTGACGAAAGCTAGCCCGTACTACTATACAATCTTCTATCTCATGCGCGATAGCCATCTCAATGTATGGGCTTGCCGCGATCATTCCGTAGGGGTAACGAAAGTGACATCAGATTTTCAGGTAATACGATATGATGAGCGGCAAGGACTCACGAGCAAAGTAATTGTAGCCAAAGAATCAAAAAAAGGAACAATGTATTTTGGAAGTCAAGGTGACAGCACCTACTTATATAAATACGATCCTGCCCATAATCGCTTTATCAACCTAAGTGTTCCACTGCATTTGAAAGTGATGGTAAGTGTAAATGACATATTTGTCGATGACGATGAAGCAGTTTGGCTTGCCACCGATGCCGGACTATTCAAATATGCAAACGACACAATTACTAAAATCAAGCTAGACAAAAAGTACAGCGATCAAGTATTGAAATCAATTTATATAAATGACAAAAATACAATTTGGCTTGGTACAAACACCGGTCTGGTGAAATTCAGAAATGGAGATTTGGTGAGTCTGGATGAATACAGTGGCATGCCCTCGAAGACCATCAACTACAGATGCCTTACCGCAGATTCGGAAGGAAAATTGTGGGTTGGCACAGACAATGGCGTTGCCTTTGCCCAAGCGGAGGATAAATATTTTGAGCCTACACCGAAACCAATTTTTGTTTCCCTGAAAATAAATGGAACAGAAACCAAGCTTTCAAATGATAAATGGTACCCAAGCAATTCATATTTGCAAATCAATTTTTTATCCTTGTCTTTTCCGGGAAATAAAATACTTTATCAAACAAGATTGGATGAGAACAGTCCATGGTCGGAGCCTACGGAACGATCTGAAGAAACTATCCCAAAATTAAAACCTGGTCAACACGTATTTCAAGTGCGCGCACGAAGGATAGGCGGATACGATTGGAGCGAGATTGCGAGCGTTAAATTCTATATTCGAGCTCCTTGGTATTTTCGGTGGTGGGCAATCGGTCTTTATATATTTTCGGGCACACTTTTGTTTTGGATTGCAATAGAATTCAACTCAAGCAGGTTGATTTCTGACAAAAGGAAATTAGAAAAAATGATTAAGGACGCTACACAAGAGATCCTTGAGAAAAATAACATTATCAATGAACAAAATGCTCAGCTGAGAAATATAAACCTTGAGCTCGAGAGTAAGGTGGATGCGCAAACCAAAGAAGTAAGGCAAGCCTACGCGAAGTTATTGAACGCCCACCAGGAGCTGGACACTTTTGTGTACAAGTCATCACATGATCTTCGGGGGCCGATCGCCAGGCTACTTGGGTTATGTCACCTCGCTTTGCTTGAGGTGAAAGATAAAACAAGCATTGAATACCTGGCTAAACTTGAGCATACCTCAAAAGAAATGGATGTATTGCTAAACCGGCTGATGCGAACTCAAAAAATTAAGAATAAGGAAATTTTTAACGAGCCAATTGAAATCAGAAAAGTGATTGACTACGAGTTACAACAATTATTAACGCCTGAGCATAAACGAGAAATTCAAATTAAACTAGATATTCCAAATTCTTTGGTTATTCAAACCGATGCCTTTCTGATCGGAATTTTATTTGAAAATATCCTTCGCAATGCGGTGCAATTTATCAATACAAAAAAAGATCACATCATCCGAATCACCGCGTGTGAGCACGAATCGGGTTTGATTATTTCCATTGCAGACAATGGATTGGGAATTCTTCCAGAAGCCAAAAAGAATCTTTTCGAAATGTTTTTCAGGGCTACGAGTGATGTGAGCGGCACAGGCCTTGGGCTGTATGAAGCAAAAATTATTTGCGAAAAACTTAAAGGCAGCATTCGTCTCAATGAAGCAAACTCAGAAGAGACCGAGTTCATTATAAATCTTCCTTTGAAGATTGAAAAGCCACTGGCGATTGTTTGAGAAGGCGGCATGACTAAATGATCAATAAACCCGTAACTGCATACAATGCGACAATAATCATCCATCAGCAAAACGATACTCATTGAGGTTGAGTCAGAAAGATTAGTGATTTACGGAGGATAAAACTCAATCATATGAAAACCCTGATAATTTTTGGCATGCTGCTTTTTTGCGGATTCAATGCCGTTACCCAGGTATCGAATGAAGAAAAAAATTTTGTTGTGGTAGGCACATTCAGGAATCTGGGCTTTGCCGAACGATATATCGCTGAACTTAATGCAGAAGGTTTTGATGCTCATTGTGCTGTTCGCAGTTCGCTCAATCTCTATTATGTCTACATCCTGGAAACCGCCAGCAAGGCGGTTGCTCAGAATCTATTGGCTAAAATTAAACCACAGATTGGATTTAAAAATGCTTGGTTATTTCATGGAAATTTTAATCCCGATAAGCCATCTGTAAACCCTTCTGTTGCAGGATATCTTGTTGAAAGTCCGGTTGCGAAATCACCTGAATCCAAACCTTATTATTTTAAAGTACTGAACAAAAAAGATGGGCAAGAATTAACTGGAAACTTGTTGATACAAGAAACAGACGGCTCATCAGCCGTTTGGGTAAAAAGCGGAGAATTGGTTGAGATAAGTAAACCACAAAA
This sequence comes from uncultured Ohtaekwangia sp., assembly GCA_964571345.1. Lineage (GTDB taxonomy): Bacteria > Bacteroidota > Bacteroidia > Cytophagales > Cyclobacteriaceae > ELB16-189. The sequence goes on along the minus strand of CAZNCO010000335.1, from coordinate 1,840 downwards.
CGAACATCATTCTTTTAGGGTTGTGGCTCTAATTCCAGGCTATAGGGATGGTAGCATTGTGTGTTTTTTTGATCAGCCTGCCATTGAAATCGGAAAAAATAATGAAAGTGTAGTCACCCTTGCATTAGAAAAAGCTAGGGCTGAAAATTTCATTGACTTCAACAACGTGCGGTTTGTTGGCAACTCTTCATTCTTACGCACTGTATCACAATACGAGATGAATGATTTTGCCGACTTCTTAAAAGCTAATCCTAACGAAAAAATTATTATCCATTGTCATAGCAACGGGCGGCAGGAACAAGAATTTGCAGCAGAACAAAACATGATGGAAACCAGTAATTTTAAAAGCTTGTCCGTGGCCAGGGCAGAATCTGTGAAGTCTTACCTTGTGCAACAGGGCATTGATCCTTCAAGAATTTTCACGCATGGTGGAGGTCTTGAAACTGAAGTGGGTAATTCGGCCAGATTTTATCTCAACTCGGTAGAGATCGAGTTTGTAAATAGTGAGCTTAATAAGACCCTTTGGTAGTAATTGAAAAAGCAATTTTTCTTCCTGCAAAGGAGAAAATGGACGGTCAAATGCCTTGCAAAGTGTTTGGCCGTTTTTTTATAGAACCTTCAGTTTTGGCCGAAAGTACAAGGCCCTCACTCCTCAAAAAAGTGTTAACTTTAGGCCCGTTTTTAGAAAATTCAGAAAATCATTAAAATACTGATACATGTTCGATAGTTTAGGTCTCAAGCTGGAAAAAGCCTTTCAAACACTTAAAGGCCAGGGGAAGATTACAGAGATTAACGTTGCGTCTACAGTGAAGGAAATCCGCAAAGCACTGATCGATGCGGACGTTAACTATAAAGTTGCCAAAGAAGTAACTGACGAGATCAGAACCAAAGCCATGGGTATGGATGTGCTCACTGCCATCAGCCCAGGCCAGTTACTCACCAAAATAACCAACGATGAGCTCACCCAATTGATGGGTGGCCAGGGAGAGGATATTAAAATTGAAGGCAACCCAGCCATCATTTTAATTGCAGGATTGCAAGGATCTGGTAAAACCACTTTCTCCGGGAAGCTGGCAAATTACCTCAAGCGCCAGGGACGAAGCGTTTTACTTACAGCTTGCGACATATATCGTCCTGCAGCGATCGATCAATTAAAAGTTTTAGGAACACAAATTGGTGTTGAAGTCTATGCGGAACCTGAAAATAAAGACGCTGTAAAAATCGCGAGGGCTGCGATTGATTTCGCGAAGAAAAATAATCACCGGGTTGTAATTGTTGATACGGCCGGTCGCCTGGCAGTAGATGAAGAAATGATGGATGAGATAGCTCGGTTGAAAGAAGCGCTCAATCCTTCAGAGACATTGTTTGTGGTGGACTCAATGACTGGCCAGGATGCAGTTAACACGGCCAAGGCTTTTAACGATCGCTTGAATTTTGACGGTATTGTTTTAACCAAATTAGACGGTGACACGCGAGGTGGTGCTGCGCTATCCATTCGCAGGGTAGTTGATAAGCCAATCAAATTCATTAGCTCTGGCGAAAAGATGGAAGCCATAGACCGCTTCTTCCCTGATCGTATGGCAGGAAGAATTCTAGGCATGGGTGATGTGGTCAGTTTGGTTGAAAAAGCTCAGCAAACTTTTGACGAGGAAGAAACGCGCAGGCTGAATGCCAAAATGCGCAAGAACCAATTTGACTTCAACGACTTCCTGGCACAACTTGAGCAGGTGAAAAAGATGGGCAACATGAAAGATCTGTTGAGTATGGTGCCCGGCATGAGTAAAGCAATGAAAGGTGTTGACATTGATGACAACGTGTTCAAGCCTGTTGAAGCGATAAT
>CAZNCO010000334.1:0-5654 GCA_964571345.1 uncultured Ohtaekwangia sp. | reverse complement strand
GTCCAGAAGTTTCTTTTCCCACTGTTCAAACTCATTTTCGGAAAATTCCAGGAGGTTCCAGTCGTCTGTTTTATAAACGTGATCAATATCCCAGCGCATAAAATGACGGCGCGACCTTGCACCGCGGGATGCTTTTGGTTTTGAACTAACAGTAAGTGTTCTGCACTGACTGAGTGAAGCCGTCTTTAAACCAAGGCCATACTTACCGAGGTCGCCCGGAGAATAATCCTGGAAAGCACCGAACCGCATTGCTTCGTGCAACTTTTCCCGGTCCATTCCTGTCCCGTTATCAGCAATAACCACTGCAGCAGGATGCGAATCACTTTTGGGAATTATATCGACGCAAATTTCTGATGCATGTGCTGCTATGCTGTTATCAACCAGATCGGCAATCGCTGTGCTGCAGTCATAGCCCATATTGCGAAGGCTTTCCATCAGGCGTTTTGCACCGGGATTTGTCTTGAGTGTCTTCATAGATTTATAAATATTTGACCAGTTCCTTTGCGATAACGCCTGACAGCATTGGAGGGACAGCATTTCCGATCTGGCGGAACTGCGGACCGCGAGTACCTTCGAATTTATAATCATCGGGGAACGTTTGCAGGCGCGCAGCTTCCCGGACGGTAAGCGATCTGTTTTGTTTTATGTCAGGATGAATATAAAAATGTCCGTCTTTTGCGATATGGGCAACGACCGTGTGTGATCCGGACGCGTTTGGATCAACCACCTTGAAGCGGTCCAGAAAGCTATTTTCATTTGTGTGAGTCTTAAGGCGGTCAGGAAGCTGGTTATATTTGAGATTTGCACCGTTTTTCTTTGCTACAACGGCACGACGATAAATTTCCAGGTCCTGCCTGGTGTGCGGCCGTGCAATATGATCCATCAGGAAGCCAAACTGAGAGTTGAAAATACCCAGCGTCTCCAGCAGCCCGTCTCTTTTGGAGAACTTGCGGATATTCCGGTTTTCTCCCGCTTTGACCTTCGGCAACCCTTTAAGAAAATCTCTTACAACATATTCTCTCGTAACCGGCTGAAAATCTGGATAAGCCTTAAGTTTGGAATGTTTGTTCCACCCGACTAAAATTACTCTCTTCCTGTTTTGGGGAACACCGAAGTCAGCGGCATTGAGAATTCTGTAATCAGTAGTATATCCGGCTTTCTTCATGAGACGCTGCATATCTTTCAGATACCGACCCTTACCGGCACTCTGCAATCCTGGGACGTTTTCGAACACAAACATTTTCGGCTGCAGAGCTTTCAGAAATTCCACATAATATCTGTAGAGGAAATTGCGCTCGTCGCGCTTCATGTTTTTGTCGTCACGCGCACGACCAATATAGGAGTAGGCTTGGCACGGAGGACCACCCACAATTATGTCGAGCTTCTGACCGTTCAGGCGTTCTTTTATCTTGTCGATCAACTCCCGGTAATTCTCTTTGTCAACTTTGGCACATATAACCGAGTCCCTTTCTTTCTGCAGACCGTATTTCTCGATGAGTTCATCGCGGATTATTTTTCCCTGAATGTATTTTTTATAATCGTCAAGTTTTCCTTTTTTCAGAAGTGCGTGATAAATCATTCTGGTTACCAATGTGCTGCAGGAATTCTTTTCCATTTCTATGTGTCCGATCATTTCACATCCTGCCCGTATAAATCCCTCCGAGAGTCCTCCGGCTCCGGCAAAAAGGTCCAGAACTTTCGGACGCTGGTCATGTGGTATTCTCGATTTAATGTCTGTGATCACTGCATGCGGATTGCTTTTAAGCTCGTGCTCACTGATCCTGATTACTGCAATCCCGGCGTCCCTGAGTTCGAGATTATTTTTTTTATCCCGCACCGTGTTGCTTTTTATTTTTTCCTTCCAGAACCTAGCATTGGACTGGGGAGGCTGATAACATTCCCTGCAGCCATGCCAGAAACATCCGTCAACGAATACTGCTGCTTTTCGGTGTGCAAAATAAAAATCAGGGCGACCCGGAATCTCCTTCGGATGCATTTCAAAATCACCAAGTCCGTTGGAGACCAGGAGTTCCCTGAGACGCATCTCGGGCCCGGTATCTTTGGACCGGATACGCGACATGTTGTATGACCGCTGGGCGGTTGTTAATACATCAGCCATGTTTCTTTTTTCTGCGACTGCTCGTCTTATTTAAAAAATTCTCCAAATCGGATTGTTTTACCCGCCACCATCCGACTTTTGAGGCATGAAGCCTTCCTGCTTCTATGTAACGAAGCACGGAACGCTCGCTGACCCGCAGATAGTCCGCAACCTCCTTGATAGTGAGCAGCTTGTCATTCATAGATGGTTTTATTGTACCACTTGCCGTCTAAAGTGGCAAAGTCTGTCATTGGCCGTTTTTCGGAATTTGTCAGACAAATTATTGTCCACAGCGAACAAGTCTTGCGGCAATTTTTCTTATCGGCTAAAATAAATACATCAGAGTTAGTTGGTCTGACGGCGACTGAATTCTCAGTCTAAACGCGACGGGACTACGACTACTGTTATCGGCACTGCCATTCGGCGTGTGCATTTGATGACAAGAGTCGTGGTCCCGTTTTTTATTTCTGACAGCTCTGCAAATTAATTTCTCCCTCAGAGGCTAAGGTGCCTCGCAGTGATACGAAAGGTTCACGAACAGAAAGATAAAGGCTAGTCCCATGCAGGGGCCAGCCTTTTATGTTGCCCCAGGAAGCCATACAAGAATTCAAAGAATTATACGAGAAACGCTACGGCGTGAAGCTTTCTGATGAGGAAGCGTCTTTGCGCGCCAACAATCTTTTCAAACTCTACAAAATCACCTACATGGGTGAGCCGTCTATCGACGACTTCAAAGAAAAAGTAGTGACCAGCCATGACTTACAGCCAGCCAACAACAATCAGTGAAATCCAGTTCTATCCGGTTAAACCCAAGGACGGTCTCCTCGGGTTTGTTTCGTTTGTCCTGGACGGGAAATTCTGGATGGGATCGGTGGCCGTATTCAGCAGGCCGGACGGCCGGTACCGTCTCGTCTATCCGACACGCAAAGTAGGCGGCCAGAATATAAATATTTTTCATCCAATAACGCATGAAGCGGGCCAGCAGGTCGAAGCGGCCGTAAGTGAAAAAGTAGCTGAAGTACTTAGTGAAAATTATGAATCAGACGAAACCCAAAACACCTGGCAAGAGTTCTAATTTCTTTCTTGCTCCGCATACGCCATTTGATGATGAGCGGCTGAAAAATTCTCTGACACATGCCGAGCGCGACTTTCTGATGGTTATCTGCCACCTATCCAACCGTTATGCTGATGCGTACGGCTGGTTTTGGCATACGGACAGATTGTTTACCACCCGCGAAGATAAAGAACGCGGCTTCGCTTCTTTTGGGTTCAGCAGATCGACATGCAGGCGCGTCAGAAAGAAGCTTGCCGGTCTGGGACTTATAGAAATAAAACCGGGAACATCCGAACGCGGCCGCTGGGCCGGAACCTTATACCGGTTGAATCCAAAATTACTGAACTCTACCGGGGTTCATAATGAAGCGCGGTCAGGCATCTTAGAGAATCATGGCCCGGGTCCACCATGAAGCACTCAGTAATAAGGATTGAATGAGAAAGAAATAATTAAGATAGCTTAAATAAAGCAAGCAAGCTTGCTGAAAATTAAAAAATGAGGGTTGGGCAAAGTGTGGGTGAAATGAGGGTGGAATCGGGGCAGTTTTTGAGAAAATCGGATGGCGACTAAAGGCGACTAAAAGGCGACTAAAAAACGAACATCCGGTTGGATAAAAGTTGGACAAAACTTGGATGATTTTCAGTAAAACCGACTGGGGCAAAACTGGGGTGAAACTGGGGCAGGAATTGATACCCAACCTGTAAATAAAGGCGTAAAATGTAAGTAACAAGTGTTTGACTTCTTTCGGCCTTAGGACCATGTTGTGCTTAGGTCGAGAAAATAATTAATGAAAACAACAATATGACAAAAAACCAAGCAATTATAGGCGTAATCGCCATTGTAGCGGTCATGGGGGCGATCGGCGGGGTTTATTACCTTTCAGCATCCAAAACACCGCTTTCGGGCGATTTGCCCGCTTCAGGAACAATCCTGACAGCAGATCAGAAAGACCAGGCTAACAGCATCTTAAAAGGGGTTCTTGATGAGGCTGACAAAGCTTCGGACGTTCAACAGGCATACGACTTCGCGCCGCTTGAAAGCTTCGGACGATCTGGCAATTTCGGCGTGTACATTTCCTCCAACGGAGAAAGGCTGGCCGATGAAAACTTTGTGCAGTTCCAAAAGACAAGCACGACCGAATCGGCAGGCACAAGCGAAAACGCCGTGGTTGACCTGAACAGCAACAGCGTTGTCGGGTTTAACCGTTCGGTCCCGCATGACACTCTTAAAGCAAAGACTGAGGCGGAACTTTACCAGCTCGCAGTAAGTTTTTTGAAAAGCGTAGAGCCGGACTTCAATCAGCTCACAAAAGGAATAACATATCAGACAAATAAAAAGACCGCTCCGGAAAGAGATGATAACTATTTCTTTACTTGGAACGATATGAGCTACAAGAGCAAACTTCCTGCCGGAGTCGAAATTGACCGCGAGCCGTTTATTCAGGTCGGCATAACATCAGGCGGATATATCTTCAGCTATGACAACACCATGAGGCTGTATCAGGATGCGCTGAACAGTGAGAAGCTGAAGGCATTCGCCGGAACATCACAATAACTATGAACCAGGAAGTACAACCGAAACTCAAGTACTTCCTCTACGCTCGAAAATCTTCAGAACAGGAAGACAGACAGGTCCTTTCGATTGACTCGCAAAAGAGCGAACTGGAAGCACTAGCCAGGCGCGAAAAATTAAACATAGTTGAACGCCTTGAAGAATCATACTCGGCCAAAGCACCGGGCCGTGAGATCTTCAATCAGATGATAAAACGGATCGAGAAAGGTGAAGCCGAAGGCATTATTGCCTGGCATCCGAACCGCCTTTCGAGAAATTCAGTGGACACCGGTTACCTGGTTTATCTTATGGACCAGAACCGGCTGCTTGAAATTCGTACACCGGGCCAGGCATTTAAAAATACTCCGAATGATAAGTTTTTATTGAACCTCTTGTGCAGCCAGGCCAAACTTGAAAACGATAACAAAGGCATAGACGTAAAACGCGGACTGAAGCGCAAAGTGGAAATGGGCTGGCACCCGGGAGTAGCCCCGATCGGTTACATGAATACTCCGGACAAAGACAAAGGATTCAAAACGATCCGCAAAGACCCGAAGATGTTTCCGATTATCCGGAAAATGTTCGATATGATCTTAAGCGGAACATACACCACGCCAAGAGTCCATGAAATTGCCGTAAACCAGTGGGGATTAAAGAAGCTGGCTCGAAGCGGGTTCTATCGCGTGCTCTACAATACGTTTTATTACGGCTGGTTTGAATGGCCGTCAGGATCGGGAAACTGGTACAAGGGCAAGCACGAACCGATGATCACGCGCGAAGAATACGACCGCGTCCAGGCACTGCTCGGCCGTGGCAGCAAACCGAAGCCGGAAACGCATACCTTCGCTTATACCGGCATGATCCGCTGCGGTGAATGCGGATGCATGGTAACGGCTGAAAACAAAACTAAGAAAAACAAGAACGGCAATGTCCATCACTACACTTACTATC
>CAZNCO010000333.1:0-5665 GCA_964571345.1 uncultured Ohtaekwangia sp. | reverse complement strand
GACAGAAATGTACGAGCGTGGTTGTCTCTTACTCACGGGTTTTACGGGATTGAGATAAAATCTGGTCAAGATGGTTCTATTTACTTTAAGCACGGGGACAAGACTGCTCGACTAAAAGATATATCCATTGAGATTCAATCAGTGATAAAAGAGGTTCTCTTAAATGATCGGACTCTGCAGTTGCATAAGGGAAGGAGTAATCTTGGACTACGTGGTTTATAGAATATTCAGTCTGAAAAATCCATCATCGACTTTAACGAAGAATTGAGAGCATGAGCAAGCGCACTGATTGTACTAAGGGTTGGATTGATTTCACCACGTTCTATGCGGCCGATCTGACTTATTGGAATTTCAGCTTCATTCGCCAAGGCTTCTTGAGATAATCCGTTAGCTATACGCAATGATCTTACATGCTTGCCAAAACGCTTTACGAGTTTGATGTCTCTGGTTTTATTCACCCTTGAAAAGTGAGAAAACCAAAAAATTATCATCAACGCATATATGCGCTATTTCAAAGGATTTGTATTTTTATAGACATGATACCAGAGGACAACTACGAAAAAATAAAGATGCTTGCAGACGTAATCACCGAAGAAGAAGTTGAGCCGTACCGCCAATATTTCATTAGACTGGGGAAAGAAGCAGGCCCCAAAAATTGCACTATTTTAAAGTCACTAAGAAAATTTCCAAGTCCCAATTCACCTGGAGGATTTGCGTACGAGTATGAGTTGAGTGATTTTTATAAGGCATTTCTACTATTCATGGAATTTGAATTCGAGGGGCGAAACCAGGACGTGAAGTATGCCATTATTCATAAAATTATCAGTACCCATGGACCTGGAAATTGATGTACTTGAAACTACGATTGGGCAAGAAATACTTGACTGTTTGCTTTTGAAAAACGGAGAGGATTTGGCCGAGCTATTGGGAAACTATTCTCTCCAGGATTTCATTGAAGAACGATACGAACTATACATTAATACCGTCTCCGATATACTTACGAGCAATACCTTTAACGAGGGAAATATTTCACTGTGTGGAGCTGAGGAAATTGCCAGAACAGATGCGTTTCGTGATCTTTAAATAGCCTGAAATAATTGAATATTGAACAAGTATGGAAGACCATCTCATTGAGGAACAAGATAAGTATGAAGCTGCTAAAGTAAACCATAGAATCAGGTTAGAAGCTATGGCACGTGCGCATTATCATGCAGCACAATTGAGAGGAAGTAATTTGACCTACGAACAAATCCTAAATTATCTGCACGAGAGTGATGATAGTGATTATGATTGTGAACCGTCTCCGATAGAATGGGAACGTATGTTTAAGAAAACAAATAATAGTATCAATTGAATCTCATTTTGATAAGCATGCTGAAAGTGAGGCTAACGCGGGGAGTGCAATAAGGAAGTTCAAATCCCATAACCTGTGCTATATTTTTTTGGAGACGTATACGAACAGTTTAACAGGTTTTCATGGCGCGCAGTCAGAGTGACGGGAATTTTTCAAACATATGAAGAAATACATCTACATGCTTGAGGTTCTTCCTGGCGCAGAGCCACACTTCATTGATCTTGCTTATAGCTCAAAAAAGAAAGCAGTGGTGATGCAGAAACACTTTTGGGAGACAAAGCAAATTTGGTTTGAAGTCAAAAAAATAGAACTGATTTAATATTCCAGTTTGAAGTAGTCCTTAAAAAAATTAAACAATTAATCCTGCTCGTCTTGATCCGGCTGCTCAAAAAGCATCCACGGATTATCAACTTAAAAACCTTTGAAAAACTAGGTTTTTGAGGAGCTGTTTATGAGATTGAATTTTCCATAGGAGTTTCTCCCATGTGGCAGGCTGTGTGAAAACCGTGTAGCGTACCTTCCAAAAAGTATTCAATGAAATACTAGAAATGAAAAACGTTTTACGGATGAAAAAGCTATTTCTTTTAATTTGTGTCGTTATCCCATTGATCAATCTGGCTCAGATTTCTTCGGGTGAACAAAGTCAAATCAATCGACTTATACCACAACCTGTTCCAAAATCTCCTAATGTAGCTGGGCTCGATAAATTTGGTGATTACCCCGTCAGCTACTTTACTGGGCTACCGGATATTTCAATTCCAATCTTTGAAGTAAAGAGTGGTGAATTGGATGTTCCGATAACACTGAGTTATCACGCTTCGGGAATAAAGCCTACGGATGTAGCAGGTTGGGTAGGATTGGGGTGGAGTCTTTCAGCAGGGGGACAAATATCCAGGAGTGTTCAAGGTCAGCCGGACGAACAATATTTCTATACAAGCTCATTGGTACAAAATCCAAGTATTTGCCAGAATTACGATTATATCAGAAATTCTGCCCAAGGTTTTTCGGACACTCAACCGGATGTATTTAATTATTCGTTCCCAGGGGGAGGTGGTAAATTTCTGTTAGGTCAAAATGGGAATCCTCCCATGCTCATACCATATGCTCCCCATATAGTTGTTCCAACCTTTGCTACCAATCAATTCACCAAGTTTGAAATCACGAATGAGCACGGAGTTTTACATCGCTTTGGTGTCAACTCTTCAGGAGTCCAGGCGCGGGAATACACGTTTGCAACCAATGGTGGCAACCCATCATTAACTGCTACAACTTCCTGGAATCTTATGGAGATGATGTCTCCGAATAGTAACGATCAGATTTCTTTTGCCTATCAAAATACTGGTAATGTAACCCAATATGATATGTCAAGCACAATCACAGTGCAAGACCAATGGGGAGGTACCACCGCTCCGAATTCAATGGTGTACCCTACGTCTAATTCACCAAGTACATCATCAGTCAATCAACTTGGGATGAGTACAATAACATACAAAACAGGAATGGTTGAATTTAAGTTGGGGGCTCGTACAGATGCCGGAGGGCAGTTACAGTTGTTGGATCACATTAATATATATAACTTAATTAATGGCACATACACCAAAGTCAAAGTTGTTCAGTTTGTTTACTCTTATTTCACTAACGCAAAAGGTGGCAATGCGGGACTGCGACTAGACCAACTTCAGTTTAAAGACATCTCTAATAACACAATAGAACAATACAAGTTTACGTATGCAACAAACTCGTTTTCATGGGACGGTACCAACCCAAATTTCAACAATGCAAAAGACCTGTGGGGCTTTTACAACGGGGCCACTCAGAATACCGATTTAATTCCAACACAAGGTATACCCTTTCAAGGAACGGCTGGAAGTACGAGCAGTAATATCAACATCGGTGGGGCAGCCGACCGTACAGTCCATACCCAATACAGCTTGGAAGGAGTGTTATCAAGGATTGATTTCCCGACCGGTGGATATACAACCTTTAGCTATGAAAACAATGTTTATGATAACAATGGAGTATCTGCCACTGCTGGCGGGCTGCGAGTAACTCAGATTCAAAGTTATGACGGCAGTGGCGCACCCCCTAAGACAAAAACTTATAAATATGGAAGCAACGAGTCAGGCCGAGGTGTTGCCAATTTTTCAATGTTGCAATTCAACTACTTCAATACGCAGAATTATTATTACACAACTGCCGCGTGTTGGGCGGGTGCCGATGTAACTACATACCGGAGCAGGACATATTATTCAGGTTCGTCTTTTTCATACAGTTCTTACCCGGTTATGTATCCCTATGTTACAGAGTATTTCGGGGATCCGGCTACGTCCACAATTGGGAAAATTGTCTACGAATTTGATAATGGAGTTCCGCCTGGTGACGTGAATATAGTGATCCCGAATTCCGGTAAATTTTTCAGGGATAATTTTGACTGGAAACGGGGAAAATTAACACATAAGACTGTCTACGATGCTGCTGGAAACAAACTTTCCGAAACAGCGATTACGATCTATACCTATAACGCAAACGACAATATAGTAGGGTTGGGGGCCTATCAATATAATACCAACCTGAACCCGCCCTGTACTGATGCCACGGTACAGTCCTGCACGGATAGCGCAGGCGACTCAATTATGGAAAATGATTTTCTATTTACGAACGTCACGCAAAGTACCGGAGCTATCCGTGAAGTACAGACCAACGAATATGACTACCAAAATGGAAACCTCAATGCCTTTTTGACCAAGCAGACCTCCAAGGTCTATGAAACATCCAAATATCAGCTCAGCCAGGAAACGACAACGCGTGGAAATACAAACGAGCAGGAGGTAACAATCAATCATTACCCATACCAATTCACGCCCACTTCATCATCCACCGGAAATGCGCTTGGTATTTATATGCTCAATAGTAAAAACATAGTGTCCACGCCTATCGAGACTTATCACTATTTGCAGAACTCCGACAATACCAACCAGAGAGTGGTGTCCGGAACGATAACGACCTACCGGCAAAATGCAACGAATGTTAATTATGTAGTGGCTGACCAGATCTATGTGTGGGAGAGTGCAGTAACTATTCCCCTGACAAGTTATGCGCCCTTTGGTGTGGGGACTAGTTCGGTATTGTTTGACCCCAGGTATAACTCACGTATCAATATGGTGATGTATGATAATTTCGGTAATCTCCAGACAGCATCAAAGACAAATGATGTTCTGGTATCTTACAAATATGGCTATAGTAATTCAGTGCCTATTGCTGAAGTAAAGAATGCTCAGAACTCGCAGTACCTTACAACTGCCCAGAGCACCGGAGTGATGACAGTTTCATTTGGAGGTCCGTTGCCAGGTACCGTTCAAAATACTTACACGTTCACTGTTGATTATACTGGAACTGTTACGCTTAAACTAGGGGTGAATGGAAGTCCTACCTATTCAACTCTTGCTTCTTATGTAGGGATTTCAAGTGGTTCGGTAACTTTAACTACCGGAGGCTGCGGGTTAAGTACGATAACATTTCCAAATGTTTCTCCCGGAACATATTCATTAACGATTACCCTCAGTACAACTACCAGTGGGGTGTCTTCGTTGGGTGCCTGCGGTGAAATAGATTACCCGCAAAACATTATCACGACAGCCAGTGCTGGTGCCACGGAGTTCTTCTACGAAAGCTTTGAAGAAAGTTCTGCGGGTGGCGTCACAACAAATGCATCTTTAGCACACTGCGGAAAAAATTACCTGGCAGGATCATACACCACTGCTTTTGTGGTGCCTAACTCAAGAACCTATGTGATCGAGTACTGGTATTTATCAGGTACCCAATGGATTTTCGTGTCAACACCCTACACAGGTAGCGGTATGGTTTTGAACAACGGCACCGCTGTGGACGACATACGGATTTATCCTACTGATGCGCAAATGAAAAGTTATACCTACGATCCGATCCTGGGGATGACATCTGCCATTGATGAAAGTGGACGAGTCTTCAAATATGACTACGATAGTTTTGGACGGTTCTTCAGGCTAAGAAATGATAACGGTGCCGTGGAGAAGCAATACCAATATAACTACAAAGGAAACTAAGATGCGTTTGAGGCTATATTCCTCAATACTTTTTTCGTTGGCGTGCTTGTGTGTGGGCGCGCAGAATAACCCATTCAAGTTATCTGATCATTCTATTGATAAGATTGAAAAAATCAGTGACCCTGTTAAAAAACTCAGTAAGTATCAAAAGTATTATAGCAGGGATAGTTTTAAAACCGTAAAAAGGACTCACAAAATCCTGAAACAAAAATACGATAGCCTTGAGAAG
>CAZNCO010000332.1:0-5677 GCA_964571345.1 uncultured Ohtaekwangia sp. | reverse complement strand
CCCGAAGGCTATAAAAATACCGCTGATGCAAGCCCTGCAAACACACAGACGCTCGATGTGGTAAAATGTTTCAATACCACGGGTTTCAATAACATGGCGAATCCTGTTTATGGCGCACATGCTATCGATATGTTTGTTGCCGGTGACAGCGCTAAAGGAAAGACGGCAGCAATCCAGTTGGCCAAAGACGCGGGTTTTGCAGAATGCTACCCGATCGGAGGTAATGATAAATTTGAATTGATGGAGCAGTTTGCCTGGTTTTGGATCAACCTGGCTATGTTTCAAGGGCAAGGCAGAGAAATTGGTTTCAAGCTCTTGAAAAGATGAAGTCTGCTTTGCACAGCACTTCAGCTATCTCAGTTCGGGGTTCCAGGCATTCTCTTTGATCTTGCAGAAGAACTGGTTGCTCTCATCACCTTGACAACCCTGTCTTCTCCCACGTAAATGAAATCTCTATAGCTAAACTTTTCGCTCCAGTTGGGCATTTTCTTGGAAAGAATTCGGGTATGATTGTCAATCTTTAACATGATCCGAAATATTCGGAACAGTTTTAAATGGGAGGGAAAATTATGCTAAGAAGAACGTGTCGTCATTACCACTTTGCAGATATGCTTTGAAGTTTTATTTTCAGTCGCGCTAAATGATGGAAATGAAAGAAGAACTGATCAAGAAAATCGGGCTTACCCTTACCGATTTTGACGAGGAGATTAAATCTGAAGGCCACCTAATTGAGTTAATAACCTCTTCTGGACTGCTCTACAGAAAGGCAATTCAATATCTCATCCTTAGAGATTTGAGAGCATACTTTAATAATCCTCAGCTAAACTACTCTGATGGTATTATTCAATACTTCAAATTCTTCGGTCGAGGGAAAAAATGGAAAGAGTTCAGTAACTATATTCAATTCAAAGTACCACCGCTAAAGACGAGCAATATTGCCAAACTCCTGATGAGTATTTTTTTAGTTGTGTATGGATATTTTATTTTGAAAGTTGCTTCTTTAAGCACCGACCTTTTTGTTCATGCCGTTATAAGTGGATTAAGTATCGGAGGAATTGTTTCATTGGGAGCGCTAATTCCGCTTGCATTGATTTATGCTTACGGTCAAACGAAGCTGCCGGTCAAAAATATTGAGGACCTTGTTGATAAAATTATTCAGCAAAATATTGGTGACCTTTTAAGTGATGATAAAGCGAAATTGAAACAAATTTTAAGAAACGAGATCCACAGTGAACTTACTGTCAAATGACCTCATTTAAAAAGCGAGTCCTGAAAGAAAAAAACGAAATCTTCCTAGTTTTAATATAGCAAGTCAAATCATTTTATTCCATACTCCAGCACCATGAAAGTACCAGGCACCACTTTCGGGCGAGGATTTGGATTTTCTGTGGTGGGCGCAGGAGTTTCTCCATATTGTGCAGTAGATACGAATAGATGATGGGTTTTAGGATCAAGTGCGATGGTCCTGGCTCCCGGTTCGGTTTTGATGGTCTCAATGACCTTGAATTCGTTGGCGGTAACTTCTTGTACCACCGTTATCGTTCCCTCGCCATTGGAACTGAACGCCATTTTCAACTCAGGATCGAACACTGCGCCATCTACTCTTTTACCAATAGGTACTTGAGAGGTGATATTACCCTTTTCTGAATCGACTACCATCATCACACCACTGTGGCAAACACTGAAGAGTCGTTTGTTTTTGATGTCGATGGCAAGGCCGGTTGGTTCTTCGCAAGGCGAGAGCCTCCATCTGTTTTTTATTGCTAATGTTTTTGCATCGAAAGAGACAATTTCGGCTGCGTCTTCCAGGTTCACGAAGATTGTTCCGTCCTCATCCGTTGCTCCTGCTTCTAGTGCAGTTCCGCCAAGATCAACGGTGCCAACTACTTTTCCCTTCTCGATGTCGATCGCTGTAGTGGTTACATCGCTGTGATTGAAAACAAAAACGCGTTTTGAAAATTTGTCGTATAGTAACGCGTCAGGATTTTTTCCAGTCGGCAACTCAATGATTGGTTTCAAAGTCTTCAAATCGAAGATGGTTACGCTATTGCTTCTTCCGTTGGTGGTAATACCACGACCCGTTTCGGGAACAGCAATCACGCCATGAACTCCTTGCAAGCCTGGGATGGTTCCAATCTTTTCGTGCGTGGCAGCGTTCAAGACTTCTACCTGTGTGCCATGCGAAACATAAAGCACTTTGTTTTTTGAATCAACACTCAGATAATCCCATCCGCCTTCTCCTCCCACAATCGTTTTTTTGATGAGATGGAAGCCAGGTTGGGCAGCTAATGATAACCCTGCAACTAATAGCATCAGACTGAAAGTAATTTTTTTATTCACGGCTGGTTGGTTTTTGGTGTTTGACAAAATTTAAGGCAATGATATTCCCGGACAGTTCCCCTTTTGTTCTCAAACAAACGAAATGATTTTGGAGACATTTAGGATTTGAAAGTTGATCACGTGATTTGTCCAGTTGCGTTGTTTGCATATTGACGGGTGGCTCAAAAGTAGATGAGCACTGCGCAACCAGCTTGCCCAGTGAAAAATATTTTAAGAGTTGTGACGGAGAGCGAAAAAAAGGTATTTACCGCAGTCCATCCGCTGCGTTGTCGGTCAAACGCTTCAAAAACCCATTTTCCAGCAGACATACTGGGAACATGGTGCGGTCATTGTGGGAACATGGTGCAGACATCTGTTGGTGAACCTAGTTTCTGCCCGATAAGGGGTAAAGCCTTTATGTCGCAGTTCAGAGGCTGATTTTTTTTCTAAAGAAATTGGTAAAATATTTTACCGGCTCAACAAATGAACGGAGAAAAAATGCTTGTTATTGTCAAATCGATAACCGAGTGTAAAAGAAGAGACCTCGCAGATTTTTTTGACAATCGCCAAGCCGAGGCCTGTGCGCGATGAAGTGGTGTTTCCTTTTTGAAAGCGGTCGAAGATTTTTTCGGAAGCGAAAGTCAAGGCCGGCCCTTCGTTTTGAACCAACCATTCAGAATATGATACCACTATTTTAATGGAACTATTCGAATTGCCATGACGAATGGCATTGGAAATCAAATTCGAAAACAAAATATCAAGCAGAGTAGGGTTGGAGGCAATCGACAAATCGGTTTTAAAATCAGTATTGATCTGGATGCTTTTTGAATCTGCTTCCGGTTTGTAGTGGGAGATTATCTTTGAAGTAAATTCAGAAATATTTACTTGTTCGGTCTCCACAAATTGGCGATTCTCAATTTTTGAAAGGAGCAATAGCGCTTTGTTGAGTTTCGCGAGCCGGTCTGTGGCATCCATTAGTGATTCCATCACGTGCGCTTGTTGCTCGGTGAGCGGTGTTTGCAGGAGCAGCTCCAATTTCGATTGAAACACAGCGAGAGGTGTTTGCATTTCGTGCGATGCATTTTCCGTAAACTCTTTTTGCTGGAGATAAACCTGGTAGTCGCGCTCAGTGAGTTGTTTAATCGCCCGGTTCAAATCTTCAAACTCTTTGATTGAGGAAGTTGGCAGTTTTAAATTCGGAGCCTTTTCGATTTCAAATTTTCTTAATGCTTCAAGCGTATCATAAAACGGTTGCCAGATTCGCTTCGATATCCACCAATTAATTATCAAAAGTCCCGAGAGAAGGACGATTAATACGATCATTTGAAGCATGGCCAGTGCTTTGATCAAGTCCTCGCTCTCTACTAATGAGACATGCTCTACCAATCGATACGGCTTCCCATGAAATGAAATAGAAGTAACCAATACCCGGTAAGGTTCCATCTCGTTGGTGAAGGCGTTGAATTCAGCTTTGTTATAAATGCTGTCATGAAAAATATTCGTAGTGGGTTCAATGTTTACTTCACCATCCAGGTCTTCCCATTGCTTAAGATCGCTTTCGGAATTTATTTTTTGAATGCGCGATTCAATTTCTTTTTTCTGGATTTGAAGGGTTTCGTCTACGCGGTCGATAATGATGCGATTCACTACCCAATAAAAAACAGGCGTAACAATCAGCAACACCAGAACGGAATAAATTAAGAAACTGAGTAAAGTTCGGTTCAGCAGTCTCATGCTTCAAATTTATATCCCAGTCCATACACTGTTTTAATATGATCCTCGCTTCCCCCTTCTGTCAACTTCTTTTTCAGGTTTTTGATATGCGAGTAAACAAAATCATAATTGTCAAATCGGTCGGCATCGTCACCGGAAAGATGTTCGCCAATTGCATTTTTCGGAATCACTTTGTTTTTATTGGAAGCCAGGAAAACCAGCAGGTCAAATTCACTTTTCGTCAGCTCAATCTTTTTGCCTTTGATGTATGCCGACTTAGCCTGAGCATCAATCGATAAATTTCCAAACGCAATGGAACCCGATCCGTCAAATTTATTTCTGCGAATGAGAGCTTTGATTCGTGCGCCCAATTCAGCAAGATGAAATGGCTTTGCGAGGTAGTCATCCGCACCCAGGTTAAGACCTTCAATCTTGTCATCAAGCGAGTTACGCGCGGAAATGATGATAACACCGTCTGTTTTGTTTTTCTTTTTTAATTCCTTCAACAGAGCGAGGCCATTGCCACCCGGAAGATTGATGTCAAGCAGAATACAATCATAGGAATACAGATGAATCTTTTCCCGGGCCGAATAGAAATCACTGGCAACCTCACAAGCGTATTTTTCTTCTTCCAGGTAATGGAGAATGCTGTTGCTAAGCTCGCGTTCATCTTCGATGACCAGAATTTTCATAGCAACAAATATCAGCAATGATTTTGGAGAAAATCTGGAAACTTCAATTTCCTGTTTTATTTCAGAATAGACTTCAGTACTACAATATCCTGCAACTGTGCGTCTGGCTTGATTTTATGTTTGGCATCGTAGCCATTCCATTGACTATTGGCGATGTAATAAAATGCATTGCCATCAAGAGTGCCGAGGGTAGGTTCATTAAAGTTGGGGTGATGGCGATCGATGATTTCAAAACGTGTAATCTCAGAAAAATCGTTGTTCAAAAAATATTGAATACAACGCAAAGGCACCACACCATTTTGAATAGCGATGAGAGAGTTTTTATAAAAATAAAGGCCGTCAATTCCTTTTAGCGAAGCTTCTACTCTTGAAACAACTTCAGTCAATACTTTAGACTGCATATCCAGTTTGAAAATGCCTTTGACATAGTCGGCAATGAAAAGCGTTTTTTCATCAGGCGAGAAGGTTAATCCCTGAATGTTCCAGAAATCTTCAGAGGAAAAGAACGTTTCTACTTTGAATGTTTTTTCATTCACAGTGAGGATGTCGTTGTTCCGGCTATCGGTCATGAACACCTGTCCTTTTTTGGTAAGGATCAGGTCACCGTACACGGCTTTCTTTGCACCAAGTTTGGGGATATATTTTTGAAGCAATTCACCGGAGTTCAGATCAAATTTGAATACAGCCGATTGGGCGGCTGAGTCGTAGTTTTCCATTTCTTCCGTGGGCGAGGAGCAGGCCCACAGTACCTTCCTCTTCGGATCCGCTTTTAAACCGAAAATACTTGTCATGCCTTGATAGGCGGAGGGACAAAAATCTGTAACTGTTCCATCGCTTGTTACTTTCACAATTTTGCGTTTGTGAATGCTGCCAAGGTAAAATGTTTTTGTGCCGGGATTGTAGTCGATGCCTTCTGCATGCAGACTGCGGTCTTTTAGGGTGAAGGCAACTGG
>CAZNCO010000331.1:0-5688 GCA_964571345.1 uncultured Ohtaekwangia sp. | reverse complement strand
GCAAAAACCCAGATCTTGTAAGGCGCGACACCAAGAATACTTCCGGATTTGAATTCGGGAAAACCATGTTCTATTTCATCTACCAATGAGTTGATGTCCATAAACCATCCGGTGAAAACGCAAGTGGACAACACTACCAGCATCATAAACAAGCTGCCGAAAAGATAATCGAATACATCCATGAAGCCGGTCTTCATGACGCCAAGAAAATTCACTTGCCATGTTGATAACCCTTCTACTGCACCTGTTGATAATGCTGAGGGAATTCCGAAAAGAAATGCAGCGCCTGCCACAATCCATGCAGCTTTTTTACGGCTCCATTTTTTCTGATCCATGAAGTAGGCAGACGGTGCTTCGAGCATCGAGATGGTGGAAGTGATCGCTGCGAAGAACAACAACAAAAAGAAAAATGCTCCGGCAATATTCCCTAATGGCATCTGCGGGAAAATGTTTGCGAGTACATTGAATACCAGTGTCGGGCCTTCGGTGGGCGATTGATTGAACGCGAATACCGCAGGGAAAAACCATGAAGCCCGCAAGGAGAGCCACCGAAGTATCCATCACACCCACCCACAGACTAGATGTCACGATATTTTGCGTTTTCGGCAAATACGATCCATAAGTGATCATCATGCCCCAACCCACACCCAGCGAGAAGAACGCTTGTGTGAGTGCAGCCAACACCACATGGCCGTTGATCTTCGAGAAGTCAGGAATCAGATAATATTCAATTCCTTTGCCGGCTCCAGGCAACGTTACGCTGCGAATGATCACCACGATGAGCAGTACAAACAACATCGGCATCAGAACTTTTGTAGCTTTCTCAATGCCTCCGGAAACTCCCCCAAGCACGATGAAGGCAGTGGCCAGAATAACAAAGCCTCCAAGCGGTATAACGATAGTGGGATTGGAGATGAACTCACCGAAAGTGGTTTTGATGTTGAAGAGCGAAGTGAAAATATAGCCCACCGTCCAACCTGCGATGGTGCTGTAATAACTCAAAACGACAAAGGTGACGATGAGTGGTAGTACACCTACCAGCGCCACCCACAGTTTGTTATTGCTCAATTTCTGAACAGCGCCTACTGGATTTTTTCCCGTGAGGCGGCCGAGCGCAATTTCGTTGATGAGCATAGGTACCGCGACCAGTACCGCACACGCGATGTACACAAGCACGAAAGCAGCACCCCCGTTTTGCCCTGTTAAATAAGGGAAGCGCCAGATATTGCCGAGCCCCACAGCCGAACCGGCCGCTGCCATAATAAATCCGAACTTGCTGGCCCATTGACCTCTGTTTTCACCCAATGATGCTGACATAGAAAAAAGTTAATTGACCAAGATTCAAAAATTTTTGAACGTGACAAAATGGAATTTGATTTTGAGTGGTACGATGTTGATCTTCTACGGTTATAAATTTTTCTAGCTATCTTTCAATGACCAATGGAATAAGTGAATGAAACCTATTTTTATGCTATTGATAATTACACTTTATGGTTTATCCTGCAAAGAAAAAGGCAGCCAATAAAAGCTAACAGTAAAATCAAAGGAAGCGCCATTATCAGATACCTTGAAAATAAATTCACTAAGCAACTTGATGGTAAATTCTTAAATGACAACAGTGACGCGCAGGCAAAATTGAAAGAAGATAGCATGGAACTAGATCAGGTTCTGGTTGATGCTTTGAAAATTGCTGATCAAAACAAAGACTTGAATCCTTTTCACCATCAGTATGAAGTGTCTAGCCCAAGTCACACAAAAGTTGATATAAATTTGGATAATCATTTTTCAACTAATTCTCCTCATTTAATTATTCACAGAATTTCCCCAGATGCTGTCTACATAGACGTTTACGCAAAAAAACGCTAATGAATTTGAGAAGGTAATTTCTCATGAGCAATGGACGTTAACATATATGAGTGATACGATCAGGGATATTAATGGAGATGGGCAAAAGGATTTTGTTGTTAATTGGTATGGTGCAAATGGTTGTTGCCTCAAGGCATTTAGTGATGTCTATTTAATTCTGAAGGACCAAATGAATTTTTCGAATCGCTTTGAATTTATTAACCCTACCTTTTCGCCTGATGAAAAAATAGTGAGAGGTGTTTGTTATGGACATCCTGGAGAAACTGAAATGTATAAGTACAAATGGCTCGGTGGATCATTAGATACGCTAGAGTATGTGTATTTCGAGAAGGATGATGCTGGAAAAAGGACGGGAAGAATTATTTTGGCGACAAATCAGCCTTATTCCCGAACACCACCTATTCACAGAATTCTAAGACGACTTGATTCTGTGCCTGACGAATACAAGAGAATTGAGGGATATGATTGGTTTATGGGTGACTTATAAATGATAATATAATTTTCTGGGATTAATGTCTGCCTCATTTGGTTCGCCATCACCTTATGGATTTTGATTGAGACTTCTATGATTGTGACTTTCAATGGCCATGAATATCTTAATTAGACAATGAAAGTTGTTGAACTAAATATTGATGGCACTCTTACTCGTGAGTCAATTCAAATTATCGGAAATGAATATAACACTAACGAACGACTCGCTTTAAAAATATATGGGCTAGGCCATTTGCGTTTTAACTCAATTCCAGAGTGCGTAGCAAGTCGCGTGAATTCTGGTCGTATTCAAAAACTCCATTTTGACTGGACAAGCAGGGGAGCTGTTCTGCGCATAAGATCCCTGGATAAGTTATTGGGACTTCTTATTGCTGACGATGAAGTATTGAAAATTACAATCATTAAGAAACCAGATCATGTTTATGCATTTCCATTTTTTCCATTCTGGATTCTGTTAAAACTCAAAGTTCCTTTTCGGATTGCAAGATGGTTTATGATTAATCGTGGATTCGATGAACTCCGTAAAGGAAATTGCGTGATAGCTATTAGCGTGATAGGTAGTAAACCTTTGATACTTGAGACAGAAGCTTGGTTTTGGCCTGCTTGCGTTTCGACATTTATTCATTCTAAAGCCAACGGAAAATCTGAGATAAAAGATTTGAGGACATGGGTAACAAAAAACGGAATACCGTTCAAATGATTTAAAGGATTTGTTCCGCCAATACCTTCAACCCCTCCTCAAAGCTCCTCGGCTGATAACCCAACTCTCTCTTCGCTTTGTCAATGATGAAACCAGTCTTGGGCGGGCGAGCGGCTGGTTGTTTGAATTTAGTTGAATCGGTTTCTTTGATCAGCGATTTATCTAACCCGAAAAAATCCGCAGTCTTGATCGCAATGTCGTAAGGGGTCATCATCTCATAGCCTGAGATATTGTAGATGCCTTTAGCTTTTTTTGTTGCCGCCAGGTAGCAGCCCATCGCCAGGTCTTCAGCCAGTGTCGGTGTGCGCCACTGATCGTTCACTACGTTTATTGCCTTGCCTTCTTCCAGGCTTTTCTTCACCCACAATACAATATTCGAGCGGCTCATGTCTTTCGTTACCCCAAAAACCAAAACCGTCCGCAGGATGGCCCAAGTGACTTTGCTTTTTTGAATCGCCTCTTCCGCAGCCAGCTTGCTCGCTCCATAATAGCTCAGCGGATTGGGTTTTTCATTTTCATCAAGCGGGCCGCGTGTGCCATCAAAAATAAAGTCGGTAGATAGATGGATTAGATGAACGTTGTTGGCCTCGCAGGCTTGGATCAAATGTTCAATAGCCGTTACGTTCGCCAGCCAGCATTTTTCTTTTTCTGTTTCGCATTGATCCACTTGGGTCATAGCAGCCGTGTTGATAACTACATCGGGTTTGGTGAATGCGATCACCTGATTCACCTGCGCGGCATCAGCAATGTCCATCAAATGAAACTCACCGCGTGGAAGACCAATGACCAGTTTTGATTTCGCAGTAGCGATAGGATAACAATCTTCCTTAGAAAGCAAGAGCTCGATCAGCTTTTGACCGAGCAATCCGTTTGAACCTGTGATGAGGATGCGCATTATTTGTTTTCAGTATAAATATAACCGTACTCTTTCGTGATTTTTTTGCGCGACATTTCTTCAATAGTTACTGTCATGCGCACATCTTCCACTGGGCGGTCCGCTCCGTCCTTTTGTACGGCAGCAATTTTATCAATCACATCAAGACCTTTGATCACTTTTCCAAATACTGTGTATTCTCCATCAAGGTGTGGTGCGCCTCCGACAGTCGTGTATGCTTTGATTTTTTCTGGAGAAATCTCTTTCGTGAGTTTTAAGCCCGTAGATTTTTCAATTTCAGGAACAAGACTCATGATCTTTTTCATGTAAGCTTCCATATTTCCTGAATAGTAAATTTTTTGAAGCGTATCAAGCATCGGCTTGTTTTCAGGCTTTGAAATGTACTGTTGCATACCTGCGTTCAATTTCATCTGATCGATTTTTAACGCATCGATATCTCCTTGAGGAATAACGCTTCCTTGCACAATATAAAATTGACTGCCGCTTGATGCTTTGGTCGGGTTTTGTTGATCACTAAGACGTGCTGCCGACAATGCTCCTTTTTCATGGAAGAATTTCGGATTGAACTCAGCATCAACTGTGTAACCTGGCCCACCCTGACCAAGATGTTGGCCCGCCTGCGCTTTCTTTGAATCAGGATCTCCCCCTTGAATCATGAAGCCCTGTATCACACGATGAAACAATAAACTATCGAAGTAATGTTCTTTGGCAAGTTTAATAAAGTTCTCTTTGTGCTTGGGAGTTTCGTCATAAAGAATGGCTATCATGTCTCCGTATGAAGTTTTGATTGTCACTACGTAATCTTTTTTCTGTGCACAACTGGTAATTAAAAATCCGAAGACACAAAAGAAGACGAATACTTTGTTCATGTTTTGAAAATTAAGTGGCAAAAATAGGATTTTTCACCCAAAGGCGTAGGCGTCAAAGATGTTTTGAACGTGAATTAGCCAACAATTATTCTTCTCGCCTTTTTGTCTTCGCGAGAAACTACGGATTCAGAACTTTTGCCACTTGAATCGACAAATCCATGAAAATCATTTTCGCGCTGCCGTTTCTTTCAAGATGGTAGGTCGAATCGTTGATGAGCTTACTTACCTTCTCAATTTTTGGAAGAGAAAGAACCTTACTAAAATCCTGAACAAATCTCGCTTCGGGTCCCTTGGCTCGTGATAATGTAGTTGCACCCGAGAGTTGCACCAATGATTCTCGGAACATTCCTAATCCATAGTGTAATAAATTTTGCTGACTGAGTTTGTCGGCTTCATGAAACTCATCAGCCATGGCAGAAAGTTTTGCATACTCTCTTTTGAAACACAGGCGCATCCACTCAATAAATTTCGGCTGATGATGATCTTCATCGCTATCAATCAACTGAAGGGCAAAATTCAAATCACCTTCCGCAAATTGAACAATATCATGAATTTTTTCTTCATCCAGTTGATGATGTTGCTTCAAATAGTTTTCCACTACTTCATCTGCCAATAACGGAACTTGCACCTTTTGCGTACGCGATAAAATGGTAGGCATCAACTGCTCAGCAGCATTGGTTACCAGCATGAAGAAAGTCTGTGGTGGGGGTTCTTCCAGGATTTTTAAAATTCCATTTGCAGCCGAGGGATGCATTAGCTCGGGCATCCAGATGATCATTATTTTGTGAGGACTTTCAAATGGCTTTAACGAAAGCGTGCGAATGATCTCACGACTTTCTTCACGCGAAATAGTTGCCTGCTTATCC
>CAZNCO010000330.1:0-5701 GCA_964571345.1 uncultured Ohtaekwangia sp. | reverse complement strand
CGCTGAAACTGTGTTCACCGTGAAACCCAAAGAATTTAATAAGCCATTC
This sequence comes from uncultured Ohtaekwangia sp., assembly GCA_964571345.1. GTDB lineage: Bacteria > Bacteroidota > Bacteroidia > Cytophagales > Cyclobacteriaceae > ELB16-189. Next base: position 5,652 of record CAZNCO010000330.1, on the reverse strand, counting down.
CGGAAGGAAATCCTTTACGGCAAAAAGAGGCTCTTTAAATCCGATAATCCACGTGATTCCGAGTAAAAATGCAATCCGTACAAACATCGCAAGGAACAAACCTGTGTTCCGGGCTTTCTGTCTCAGCTCCTCTGGTAGTTTATTCGATACAATTGAAATGAAAATGATATTATCAATTCCCAAAACAATTTCAAGAAAGCAAAGAGTAAGCAACGCAAGCCAGGTATCGGCTTTTAGAAAGATTTCCATACGTTTACAGCGAGGTTGGTTTGGTGTTTGGTGTGTTTGCTGGGGTAAATTAACTAAGGTTTGAACACAAAAAAAACAGTTAACTGAAAAAACGAAAAGGCCTCCAATCTGCCTGTTTTGATTCAACAAATGAATCATACAGATTGATCTGAAGCCCTTTCAATCGATAATTATTTATGAATGACCATGACCTTCTTGCGGGCAGCATTTTCGTTATCGCCCACTTGCAAGATGTACATGCCATCTGACAATCCCTGGGTGCTAACAGTCTTTTTCTGTTCACCCTCCTGGAATTCTCCTGCCTCAATAAATCTTCCTAATTGATCTACCATTAGAATCGAAGTCTTCTGTTGGGCTGCTTGAGGCAACTCAATCGTGAATTCCCGGTCAGATGGATTGGGATACACTTGAATATTCTCTTCAGATAGAGGCTCGATAGCTGTAATTGTTGCAGGCGCTGAAATATGCTGGAACAACTCAGCCTGATAAACCTCTCTTGTATTTTCATTCTGCAAGAACACAACAACTGCCAGATTATTAGAATAAAGTTTTTCCGGAATCCACGTAAACTGACCAAGGGAAACCAACTGACCTCGCTGGAGAGAAGTTGTTATCGGTATTCTAAATCCAGTTGCATCAGGTAAGATTTTCTTGAGTACATAATCGAAATTAATTTCAGTTGTCCCAATATTGGTACCAGTCGGAAGCTGACTCTTCAAGACAGACTCCTCAAGGAATGCTACATAAAGCAGGGTTCCACCAATCCCATTATTACCGTGTGGCAAGTCGACAGTCGGAACGAAATTAACATCCACAACTATTCCTTTGGCATTATCAACAGTTACCGATGTCCCTGGTGAAGCTGGACTAATTGTGGCCGAGAAGTCGGCCTTAGCAAGTTGCAAAGTCTGCAAATTATAAGCCCTTTGGCCCCAATCCTGGAATAAATCCGTTCCAGATCCATACTCCCTATAATGAGTACCATCCAAAAATGCATAAGGCACCTGCTTAACATTGTAATACAACGCGCGGGCACTTGGATCAGCCGGATCGTCTAAGTTAAATGGATCCTTACCTAAAAATCCAATATGATAGTTGATATTAACTAACTGCGTACCTACATTCTTATTAGTAAACGAAGAAATATAATTAGCTTCTTGTGCTAGTGTAGTATTTAAAGCAGAGTTGCCTCCATCAGTAGTTGTAAAGTTCTCAAACAAAATCGTCCTTGTCCGGTCTCCGATCCGCACACTATCAATTGCAAAACCATCGAAACTGTTGTTCTGTTTATTTACGCTTGATAAAGCTAATCTGAACTGAACCCGACTTGGTTTTTTCAATGTATCGAGCTCATGTCTGGCAGTTTTCCAGTGCCAAAGCGAATCAGACCAACCATAGCCGTGAATATTAGCCAACGAACTTCCGTCAGTCCCTGGGCTCGAAGCTAATGCCTGAGCATTGTACCAGTCTAATCCATCAGATAAGCCATTCTCATAGCTTCCTAATACAGTCCATACCTTTTTAGGATCGGTCACATTGTAATCATCGGTCGACCATTGTAAAACCGCACCATCACTAGGCTGCAGACTCTTAAAGTAAGAGAATGAAATCATAGGTCGGTCGAGAGCCGACAGATCAAAACAGGGGAAGTAAAGAGCAGACTGCTCATTACTGTAATAACTTCCTCCCTTATTAGATGTGCTCATGGTCCATTTACCCGTATTTGGATCTATGGTATGGTAAGGTAAGCTCGTAGTTGCCCAATAGTGTTTGTAAGTAGCACTATCACGAGTCAGATAAATCGATTTCTTGTTTCCGTTGATTGTGTCATTGACATAATACTGGTTCGGGAAACCATAAACCCAACTGGTTGTATCAGTCGCTTGTAAAGGCAACGTCTGGAACCCACCATCCCCTAACTCAAAGCTTTCAACATAATAAGATTTTGTTGCAGTCGACAGCTTGGTGTTATCGATCAACTTCAGAATCGTAATGAATTCTTGTTTACTTGCCTGACAACCTACTGAATTAATAACTGCATTCGTAATGGAGGCGTTGCTCGTAGAAGTCAAAACTATTTTTTGAGACCCCGGTGTAAGCGATGTAACCACAGGTGTTCCAGATCCACCAAAGCTCCAATTGTATTGCACGATGCTTGAATTGCTTGCAGATCCTGAAGGCATCACCGAGGTACTGGTAAATGTAATATTATCGCCTTCACAATTGCCTCTGAAATAAAAGTCGGGAATTGGCACTTCACCAATTTTAATACTACCCTGATAGCCTGGGTACAAGACATTTGTTGCATTTAGGATTGTATTGCCAGGTAAAACGGGATTGTTCGTCAATGAAGGACATCCCCAATTGGAAGTCAAACTAAGAGAAACGGTATAGGTTGACGAAACATTAAAAATATGCACCGGCTTATCAAAAGTCTGAGCAGCTGGAGCATTCGGTTGGATATCAGAAGAAGGAATAGCCGGACCGACTGTAACCGTTGGAGTGGGCCCAGCACCACCAGGTGTGCCAGCTATAAGGCTAGGATTATTTGCAGAACCAGAGCCAGGATCTCCGAAATTCCATGCGTAGTTTGCTACATAATAATTAGTATTTGACGCAGGTCCCTGCCCGTTGATTGTCGAAACGCTAGCATCAAACGTAATAGGCGTGCCTACGCAACCGGCATTAAATGCTGAAGCTCCTGGATTTAATACAGTGCTTGCTACAGTAAATTTCGCCACAGGATTCGGTGTAACTCGAATCACGAGATAGCCAACACCAATAGCAGGGGAACTGTTATCTTGATAAGTGTAGGTAACAAGTATGTCTCCATAGCTATTTTTAATAATCGAAGGATCCAAAGTCATAGTACCGTTGCTATTATCTTTAAATCCTGGATTACCCGAAACAGCCAATGGTGTTCCGGTGTTTGTGTTCAAATCAAAGCTAGCGTAATCATAAATCGCGAACTTGCCTGTTGATGTTGAAGTGGCTGCTGGGTAAGCATTCAAAGTGATTACTCCCCCGGCTTCGCAAAATACTGGTGTACCTGGGAATACATTTCCATTATTCGGGTATAGCTGACCAAAAATTGCTTGACTTGGAGTCTTCCCGGTTAACGTGTTCGTTGTTGCATCGTTTGAATCAGTGGATGAGTTATTTCCTGAAACCACCTCTATTACCGGAATTGCTGGAACAAATAATTCCACATTTTGCCGGAAAGGCACAAGCACCGTATAATCTGCTGAACTTTGGAAAGAACCAGTAAACTCTACCCTTCCCAGAGAACCACCTGTCCAGTACGTATTTTTCTGGAACGTGTTACCAACCACTTTGAAGTTATCGTAAGGATCTATTGTAACGCCACTTCCAGAATTCTTCGCATTTAGCACATAAGAATAATCCCATTGGTAATCGGAATAGGCAAGTGTTGGGCTCTGAGGTGCATTTACCGAGTTTATCTGAACTGGAATATTCGCCACTACAGATTGCCAAGCTGGACCACTAATAATCTGCGTGTTCTGACCAAAATTCACATCAGCCGGAACGTTCGCTACCAGATTAATCAAATTGTATCCAGTCAATTCATCATGTTTGAAGACTGGAGAAACAATAGTCGGGGCGTTGTTTGTGGTTCCAAAATTTGGATTTGCAATAGCTTGTTTAGTTCCTGCCAGCGCAGTCCCGGGGAAACCCAAGCCAAGTTTAATTGATATCGGTGCAATATGTTTATAAACCTGATATTGACTACTTACTTGTGCAACACATCCATTCGGATCTGTATGCGTCATTGTGATGTCAAAAGATGCATTTGGAGCGACCGCACTTAAATTCAACTGATCGTTGGTTACACCGCTGCCACTAAAGAAGCTGGCGTTATAGTCATTTGGATCTTTAATGTATGGAATAAGTCTTACCGCTCCCACACTCGCAAGAGATGGATCTGTATCCATGTAGTTATCCGGAATATAAGTTACGATTGATGAAGCATTGAATACGGGGGACGGGAAAATATTTTCAGTAGAATAACTATTGACAAAGCTTGGTGGCGTAAACGAATAAAGACCGATACTTGCAACAGACGCAGCACTGTTTGCTCCGGAGAATGTCAACACGCTTGACAATTTATTAGTACCTGCAAAAATCTGTACGTAACCTGATGCGCTTCCTTGTGCTCCAATAACGGTTAGATTCGATATAATAATATTATCAAGACTACCTGTTCCCTGCATGGTGTTTGTAAACCCAGACACGTGTAGCAACGTCTTGTTAATCACATCAACATTAGCCGTGTTGTCAATGAAGTCTGCTCCATTAAGCTGCACAGTTGGAAGCTTTTGAGTATCGAATTCATATCCACTTGGCAAGAACAAATAGAAGTCCTGCGGGGACGGAGATGAGAAATCGGAAACTGAAGCCTCACCAATAATGATTGGCTCTGTCAGCAACACATAACTATTCGGACACAAATTATAAGAGGGTGAATACAGATTGTTTCCTGTTGAAGGTGATATCTGGAAAGTTGGCCCCGTTCCGGTAGTTGTTGAGTACGTATTATTGGAAGAATTGAAGAGATACGGTCCTGCCACAATAAACGGTGTAGGTTGAGCATCATTTTGGGCCACCAACCAAACATCATAAGTCTTGGTTATATCTAAGCTTGCAGAAAAAGTCGTGGTTTGTGGCGTACCCACAAGTCGGATAGTATCCTTTCCCGAATAAACAACGGAACCGGGATAATTAGCCATGTATGAACCAGGCGATAATACATCGGCTTTCGTTGGTTGGTTTCCAACACCATTACCTTGACTAACATATGTAGCGTGATCCAACACGAGGTAGTAATCAACACCCAGTTGATCAAAAGTTGTCTGGAAAGATGCAGTGGTACTGTTACTGAATAATGATTTAGTAAATGAGAGAACAGGTGGGTTAGGATTCGATATCTTGAAGTAGTAAATATTATTTGAACTGATTCCACCATAAAAGTTAAATCCGTTGTCAGAAATACCCGTTCCTACATTTCCGTTCTTTGAACCTTGATCTATTGTAAGATAATAAACCTCGTTCGGAACAAACTTGAATTTCACTCCAGCAATAGAATCCAGGAAGTTAATTGAAAAGTTAATTGGGGTTACCGCAGCAGGAGGACCTGACGGGAAAGCCGATGGGTTTGCGAGATAATTATAATAATCACCATCCGTAGCCTGCAAATCTGCTACCTGCACATTATTGCTGCGCTTGAAAAGTTTTGCCTTACCATCCAATGACCAAACTGGAACATCAAACAAAAGTTTAATGGAGCTTAAGGCTGGGTCAACGTTCAACTGACCACTAAACGGCTGAGACTTACTTGCCTGTAAAACCGGAGGACGAGTCGATGTAAATTGGTATGTGTTGCCT
>CAZNCO010000329.1:0-5730 GCA_964571345.1 uncultured Ohtaekwangia sp. | reverse complement strand
GTGTGGTCACGGGCAGCATTTACATCACGTATGCTTCATCCATTATCCGGGTTTCTTCCGTTAAAGACAACAAGGAGATTTACGCTACCACGCTCGATAGGGTGAAAGGTTTTAGCCTTGATTACCCAAGAAGCAGCCAGGAGGCGTATAGAAAGTTACTTGAGACGATGGATTCACAGACACTACCCGAGATGCTTAATGCCATTCTGCAATAGCAATAATGCTATGTTAAGATTGCGTTAACCGGGGAAATTAATTGAACTCTGAGAATGGCCTTATAATTGCTTTATAGTAAATTGCATAACTAAATACCAACTAAATATGAAACGAATCCTTAATTTTTCGATGGTGGCTGTAGCTTTTGCTACGATATTGATCGGAGGCTGTAAGAGCAGCAAAAAAGATAAAACCCCTGCCGGTGAAACAGAAGTAGTTGTTCCTTGCTCAGGTCCTGATTACTTCACTAATAACAAGGTGTTTCGCGCTAACTCGATTGGCGAGAGCATGGACCAGGTGACTTCAAAGAAGAAAGCGTTGACCAATGCTCGTAATGAATTGGCACAAGCTATTCAAACAACTGTAAAGACTGTAACTGACAACTATACAAATTCAACTTCAGTAGACAAGCGTGAGCAATTGGAGCAGAAGTTTGAAAGTTTGAATCGTGAGGTTGTAGATCAGACATTACAAGGAGTTCGCACAATTTGCGAGAAACTCGTGCAGACAAAAGATGGTAACTATAAAACCTATATTGCTATCGAGCTTTCTGCTGATGATCTTGTGAAGCAATACAACAGCCGGATCACTGCAGATGAGAAATTGAAAGTTGATTACGACTACGAAAAATTCAAAGACACTTTCAATAAAGAGATGGACAAGATGGCTGCCCAGAAAAATGGTGGCAATTAATAGCATCAAATAGTAACTTTAAATCCCGGTCGGCAACGGCCGGGATTTTTTTATGGCAGGATATTCCCAAACACCCCTGTTAAAAAAGCTGGGCATAAAGCCTGGGAATTTGATTTCTGTTATCAATGAACCGCCTGATTATTTTGGATGGATATCACCCTTGCCGGAAGGTGTCGTGATTAACCCGAGTGCCTCCCAGGTAGATTTTGTTCATTGGTTTTTAAAGGAACATAAAACGTTGGTTAAAGAATTTCCCAGGGTTAAGAAGCTTCTGCATAAGGATGGAATGTTATGGATATCATGGCCCAAAAAAGCCAGTGGAGTTGTCACCGATCTGAATGAAAATGTTATCCGGGACATCGGATTGAAAAATGGTTTGGTAGATGTGAAGGTGTGTGCAATAGATGATGTCTGGTCAGGGCTGAAATTTGTCTATCGCCTCAGCGATCGTTAGAGTACCTCGGCAAAATCCATAACGCAATTGGTTCCGTACGTTTTGTGTGGTTCAATAGCTATTCCGATAAAATGAAACTGTCCGTTGAGAATGTTTTTGCGATGTCCCAGAGATTGAATGCCGTCATCGATTAACAAAGACATTACAATGTCAATAGCTGTTTCATTTCCATAGTCACAGTTTTCTCCGATCATCCCGCCTTTTACTTTCTTTCGAACTCGATTTACAAAAGATGTTCCATTGGAACTTGCGTGCCCCGTAGTTCCTCTCTTTCCCATGTCTGCTGCATGGCTACGGGCCAAAGTTGATAACTGTGGCGAAAGCGTGAGTGCACTCACGGGTTGTCTGGATTTTAACTCATTCAGTAGCGATGTTACATATTGATTTTCTTGCATGGGGTTTTCCTCCAGGTAGGGAAGAAGGCGTTTCTCTAAAAACGAAGGAGGATCAGTACGGGCCTCATTTAAAAGTTTCAGTACCTCAAAAACTTGATTCTGTGAATAGGCAGATACGCAAAACAGCATCAGTACCAACAAGAATTTTATTTTTATCTGCATTGTCAATCTGTTTTGTTCTTTTAAGTAAGATAAAGATTTAATTGTTTCAATTTTCAATTGAATTAAGAACTTTGAGGAAATATTGATCAGATATGTTTACAGGGATTATTGAAGCAATGGGAAACGTGGCAAACGTAAAGAGCGAAGGTACAAACAAGCATTTCCTTTTTATGAGCCCTATTAGCCTTGAGTTAAAAGTGGATCAAAGCCTTTCACACAATGGTGTCTGCCTTACCGTAACTAAGTTGGAAAAAGATGGCCATTGGGTTACTGCTGTAGATGAAACACTCAAAAAATCCAACCTAGCGAATTTGAAGGTAGGTGATAAAGTGAACCTTGAACGAGCCATGCTGGCCAATGGAAGATTTGATGGACATATCGTGCAAGGCCATGTAGATCAAACAGCAAAAGTAAAATCAGTTACTGATCAGAATGGAAGCTGGCTTTATGAGTTTCAGCTAAATGGTACTGAAAAAGGATTACTTGTAGAAAAAGGCTCTGTGTGTATAAATGGAGTAAGCCTGACTTGTTTTAATGTGGGGGAAAATTCATTCTCAGTTGCGATTATACCTTACACGTTCGAACACACGAATTTTCACCAACTCAAACCAGGGGATAGCGTAAATATTGAGTTTGATATTGTTGGGAAATACGTGCAGCGCCTTGTACATAAATGACGCTGCACATATTTTAAAATCATGCGAATGCCGGAATACCTGTGATCTTGTTTCCTAAAATCAAAAGATGAATGTCATGAGTGCCCTCGTAGGTGACAACGCTCTCCAGGTTCATCATGTGGCGCATGATAGGATATTCGCCAGTGATTCCCATTCCTCCGTGAATCTGTCTTGCTTCTCTGGCTATTTCCAACGCTACCTGCACGTTGTTTCTTTTCGCTAACGAAATTTGTTGTGTAGTTGCTTTGCCTTCATTCATCAGCATACCAAGGCGCCAGTTAAGCAGTTGAGCCTTGGTGATTTCCGTAAGCATTTCTGCCAATTTTTTCTGAACCAGTTGAAAAGAAGCAATCGGTTTTCCGAATTGAATCCTTTCTGCAGCGTATCTCCTGGCCGAATCATAGCAATCCATTGCCGCACCAATAGCACCCCACGCAATTCCGTAGCGTGCAGAATCTAAACACATCATTGGCGCGCCTAAGCCATTTTTTCCAGGCAGAAGATTTTCTTTTGGAACTTTAACATCATGAAATACTAGCTCGCCTGTGGCGCTAGCGCGCAGGCTCCATTTGCCGTGGGTTTCTGGTGTGCTGAATCCCGCCATCCCTCGTTCCACAATTAATCCATGAATTCTTCCTGCTTCATTCTTTGCCCATACCACTGCTACGTCTGCACGAGGGGAGTTGGAGATCCACATCTTGGCGCCATTCAGCAAGTAATGATCGCCCATGTCTTTGAAGTTAGTAACCATACCTGATGGATTAGATCCATGATCAGGCTCCGTTAAACCAAAACACCCGAGCCATTCTCCACTTGCAAGTTTCGGTAAATATTTCTTGCGCTGCTCTTCACTTCCAAATTTGTAGATCGGATACATCACCAATGATCCTTGCACGGACGCTGTTGATCTCATTCCAGAGTCACCGCGTTCAATTTCTTGCATCAATATTCCATAGGAGATATAATCTAACCCACCACCTCCATATTGTTGAGGAATGGTAGGTCCGAAAGCACCGATCTCTCCAAACTTTCTTACCATTTCATAAGGAAAATGCGCACGTTGAGCCCAGTCTTCAATGTTGGGTGAAATTTCTTTCTTAACGAAATCTCGAATTGAACTCCTGATTAGTTTATGTTCCTCCGTAAGCAAGTCATCAATCGCATAGAAGTCAGGTTGTTCATAGTTATCTTGCTTCAAAGATTTTTTTACTGGTGCTTCAGAGATCGTGCTCATGTTGTTTTGTTTATTCTTTTTAAAGGCACAAATTTACGCACTCGTTTGAGTTAATGGTTAAGTTAAAGTTTTAATTTATTTTAATGAGCGATCCAATTGATTCAGCCTTTACCGAGCAGCTAAGAAAGCTTCAACAAAAATATGCGGCTATGGGGCAGGATCTGTCTTCCTACCTTGATGGATTGCTATATGCTGACTACCTGACTTACTGGGATTATATTCACTTAGACACACTGCTTAGCCTTCAAAACCCGAAGACACATTTTCCAGATGAAAAAGTTTTTATCGTTTATCACCAGATAACGGAACTTTATTTTAATCTGGTTTTGTGGGAAGTAGAACAGATGGTTTCGGAACAGAATCAAAATAAAAAATTCTTTTTGGAACGATTGAATAGAATCGTTCGGTACTTCAAGCAGCTGGTCGGGTCGTTTGAAATTATGGTAGACGGTTTGGATAAGGATCAATTTTTAAAATTCCGAATGTCTTTGCTGCCATCTTCCGGATTTCAGTCTGCACAATACAGACTTATTGAGATAGCCTCTACTGACTTGATCAACTTGGTGGGTACTCAAGATCGTTCGAATCTAAACTCTGAAAATGTCGAAGATTTGATTTTGAATTTGTACTGGCGAAGCGGAGCAACTGAGTTGGCAACAGGCAAAAAAACATTAACACTTCAGCAATTTGAAGACAGGTATTTGGATGAATTCAAATTATTTGGCACCAAATACAGATTGACTAATTTGAATAAAATTCATCTGGCTAATTACTCGGGCGATCAAGACATTGAACATGCTCTCCGCGAGTTTGATCATCTGGCAAATGTGCATTGGCGCCTGGCTCATCTCAAGTCTGCTGCGCGATACCTTCACAGAACACCTGAAGATATAAAAGCTACGGGAGGAACCAACTGGCAAAAATATTTACCCCCCCGCTTTCAAAGAATCATGTTCTTCCCCACACTTTGGTCGGCAACGGAAAAAGAGGAGTGGGGCAAGGCTGCTGTTGTAGCTGCTTTGGGAGCCTAATGAAGTGCTGCGCCCTGCCTGTTTTTTTTTAAATTTGACTTCTATGAGTAGGAGTGGTGCGCTAATTGTTCTGTCTTTTGTTTTTCTGCCTGCTCTGCTTTTGGCGCAAGGGGTTACTAGAACTACTTATCACGATGCGGCACGTAAGAATATAAAGGAGATCTACCAGGTAAAAGACACAATTTCAAATATTCTGCAAGGCAGATACATCTCTTATTTTTTGAATGGGCGCATTGAATCGAAGGGACAATTTGTCAATAATGAAACGACTGGTGTTTGGGAGTTTTATTACGAGACCGGCAATCTGAAGATGAGGGGAATCCTTCGACAAGGCTCTAACTATGGCATGTGGGAATACTTCTATGAGAATGGAATTAAGAGCATGGAAGGAACGATTGATGGTAAACAGAAGCAAGGTGTTTGGAAAATCTACTATGAAAGTGGCGAGTTGCGTGAAACTGGCGAATATTCGGCCAACAAAAGAAAAGGATTATGGACAACTTTTTTTGAAGACGGTACGAAGCGAGGCGAGATTGAATACCAGGATGACTACGGAACTTACACAGAGTACTTTCGGTCTGGCAAAATTCAGGCAGCAGGCCCCAAGAGCGGTGTGCGAAATGTTGGTCACTGGAAAACCTATTCTGAAGATGGTTCTCTAGAAGGCGAAGGGGATTATGCGAATGGGCGAAAAGATGGAACGTGGACATTCTACTATCCTTCTGGTAAAATTTTATCAACAGGAAAATTCGAAAATGATGATCCTGTTGGTCAATGGAATTATTATTTTGAAGACGGAAAGATCAGCTCCAAAGGAGAATTTATGAGTGGGAAAAAGAATGGGTACTGGAGCTCGTTTCATAAGGAT
>CAZNCO010000328.1:0-5731 GCA_964571345.1 uncultured Ohtaekwangia sp. | reverse complement strand
AAGAAGAAGCGCGTGAGCGAAGGTGGGGTGAGCGGCACCGTGGCCGACCCGAAAATTATTTTCAAACTTGCCCTCGAAGAACTCGCTTCGGGAATGATTGTGGTGCACAATCATCCGAGCGGAAATCTCACACCCAGTCAAAACGATATTTCTTTGACTAAGAAATTGAAAGAAGGAAGCAAGCTACTTGAGATTGCGTTGCTGGATCACTTGATTGTAGCCAACGATAAGTATTTGAGTTTTACCGATGATGGATTGATGTAAATTTTTACTGCTGAATTTTTAATTTTGAAGAACAAAACAATCCTGAGTGAAATTTAAAAATATACTTCTGTACTTATTTGCCGCTACCATCGCAGCTGTTATCATTTATTCTTTTAGCGGTGGGGATTCTTTGGACGAATACAGTAAGCAACTTCAGAAAGAACGAGCCGATAAGAATGATTTCATGCGCAGTAGTGCTGAGTCACCTTTTGTAGTGGGTAAAGTGCCGTTTGATTCACTGCATTATTTTCCTGCCGACTTGAAATACAGGATAAATGCATCGCTGGAGCCTATTCATAATAAAAAAGTAATCACCCTTTCTGCAAGTGATGGAGCCGAAGCACAATACAAAGAATACGCGCATGCCACATTCTCGCTGGATGGAGTAGAATGTAAATTATTAATTCTCGAAATTTTTGATCCGGGCCCTACTTCTGGCACACTCTTCCTTGCCTTCGCAGATGAAACAAGCGCTGAAGAAACGTATGGAGCGGGCCGGTATCTTGAGGTAAAGAAAGTGCCGGGCGCTTCATCCATCTTGCTCGACTTTAACAAAGCATACAATCCGTATTGTGCGTATGTAGATAATTTCTCATGTCCGTTTCCACCGAAAGAAAATGTTCTGAAAGTAGCGATTAGGGCAGGAGAGAGGAAGTATAAAGATTGATGTTAGGATGAAGAATTTTAATAATCTTAGTACTCAATTCGAACTCCACTCCGTAGAAGGAATTCGCAAATGCTTTGAGCAGGGTATTAACCCTAACGATCTTTATCAAGGTGAGCCTTTGATTCATTCGCTCATTAACATGTATACCCGCTCACCCCGTTTCACAGACTGTGTGAAGGTTTTTGTTGATTATGGCCTGCAGATAGAAGACAAATATCTGCTCGCAGTTTTGCAGGATGATGTTACTGCGCTTCATGCACTGGTGATGAAGGATGTTGAGCCTATTAAAAAAGAATATACTTTTCGGTGCACCTACACTCCTTTATATAAGGTGTCCCTTCTTCATATCTGCGCTGAATATAACTTGATCAATTGCGGACGTTTGCTCGTGAGTATGGGTATTGGCATTAACGCACGCGCAGGAGTAGATGAACATGGCTTTGGCGGGCATACACCCATCTTCCATTGTGTAAATCAAAACTCGAACAACTCGCAGGAGATGATGAACTACCTGTTGTCGCAGGATGCAGATTTGAAAATTACCGTTCCTGGCCTCATTTGGGGAAAGGGCTATGAATGGGAAACATTTATTCCTGCTGTCAACCCTGTCAGCTATGCAATGATGGGTTTGCTTCCGCAGATGCACCGCGATGAAGCAACCACTTCTAAAATCGTTTCGCTTTTGGTGCGAGAAGCATACAATATTGATTACAAACCCGCCAATGTGCCCAATGCATATTTGAAAGGCTAGCGTCACGCCAAGATTTTATTTCGCTAAGAGTCCATGTGTTTGAATAAAAAATTTTTAGCACACGTGAACGTTTTCAGGTTTCAAGTGTACAGAGTACTAAATTGAAACCTATGAAACATGTAATTCTGCTTCTATGCCTGTTGCCAATTTTTGGTCAAGCGGCTCCTGAGAAGATTCTTCCAAAAACACTTGTGCTCAAGCCAACGGTTTGGTACAGTCAGCAAGCTAAGGCATGGAGTGATGAGCTGAAAACAGATAGTCACAATGCCGAGGCATGGTTTAATTATTATGCCGCATCTTTTTTTGGCCAGGAGAGTCAGGAGAACCTTGGCAAGATTGTTCAGTCGATGAGCACGTCAGTTCCCAATTCGTATGAATTTTTCCTGGTGAAGGGATGGAACGAAGGCTATCAACCCGAGGGATTTTCGTTCGTGAAGAAAGCCTTTGAACTAAACCCTGAAAAGCCGGAGGCATTTGGGCTCATGCAACTCTTTTCTGAAATGAATTTCGACTCTGAAAAGAGAATTTCGTTTAGCAATCAGCTGATGAAACGATCGCAAGTTTCGTCATCGCTGTTAAGTTATAGCTACAACGTGTTGATGTCGCTGGAGCCATCGTCAATCCTGATCACCGAAGGTGAAAGTACCACCACGCCTTTATTTATTTTGCAAGATGTGATTAATCTGAGAGAGGATGTTCAGGTTCTTAGTTTGGATTTACTTTCCAATCCATCCTACCTCGAAGCGAAATTAAAGTCCCTTGGGCTGGCACTCAATGGGCCTGTGAAGAGCACCAACTTGCGCACGGCATTATGCTCTCTACTTCCTTTACAAAATAGCGGCCGTAAATTTTACTATGCACTCACCCTCTCGAAAGACAATCTTTCTTCCCTGAAAGAAAATCTTTATGTGGTCGGCTTGGCCTCTTTGCACAGCTTGACCAATATCGACAACGTAGCATTGATCAGAAAGAATTTTGAAAAGCAATTCATGCTAGACTATCTAAAGGTTGATTTTAATGGCGAATCAAGTGACGCCACCGGGAAAGTGTTCAGCGCAAATTACCTGGTGCCTATGATACTCTTGTACGAATCGTATGTAAAAGAAGGAAAAACGGCTGAGGCGAAAAATCTTCGCGCCCTGATGCAGCAGGTAGCGCATACCAGTGGAAAAGAAGACATTATCTCAGGATACTTAGGTGAGGAGCCAGCAGACGTAATCCCGTATTTTCCATCTTCCTTTATCGCCAAGAACCTGGATGGTAAACTAAGACCGGTGAATGAAAAAATTTACGCACAAAATTCTGAGGTAACGAATGAGCAGTACAATGAATTTCTTTCGTATCTCACGGCTCACTCGCTTACAGACTTGTATGAGAAATATAAATTCGATTTGAGTTCGTACACGGAGCCAGCGCTTTCTTTCATGAAGGGATACTGCGCGAATATGACTCCTACAAAAAAGCAAAAATTTTATACAAGGTACCCTGCCGTGAGTATGAGCTATGAGGCGGCCAACGCTTTTTGCGAATGGCTCACCGATCAATATAACCACTGTGCTGAACGCAAATTCAAAAAAGTGAAATTCAGATTGCCGTCTGTGAAGGAGTGGCAAATTGCTGCCCTCGGCTACAAAGGATTTACATCATGGAATCTGGATGACAATATTTTAACCGTAGGTATGCCCATTGATTCGATAATGGAGTTGAGCGTAAAGGGGAAGACAAAACAGATCTCAGCAAAAGATGCGTCCTATCCCTGGTGGGGGGCTTACAATTATCGAAACAAAGCACAGAATAGAAAAAATTGTTTTCTCGGAAATTTCAAGGTGCCTGATGATTGCAAACCTTGTCAAATGCCTCACCCGGCTGGCGATGGATTTATCATGATGGCACCGGTAGAAGCTTATTTTCCAAACAACATTGGCCTGTATGACGTGGTGGGAAACGTGGCCGAGATGACGAGCGAAAAAGGAAAGGCATGTGGCGGAAGTTGGAATCATCTACCATCTGAGTCGACCATCAGGAGCATAAACACATACGACAAACCTGATGCTGCCACGGGATTCAGAATTTTTATGGACGTACTTGAAAAGTAAACAGCTATCAGGAGAATGCTGTTTTTAAAGTCTTACAAATCTCTGTCGGATGAGCAACTGATGGAGAGAGCACAGGGAGGGAGCGACCGCGCACTGGAAGAAATCTACCAGCGCTACAGTCGGCCCCTCCTTCGTTATTTCTTTCGCATGCTTTGGCAGGATAGAGAGAGGGCTGAGGATTTTCTCCACGATACGTTCGTGAAAATTTTAGAGCGGCCAGAATACTACGATGCGTCTAAAAAATTTTCAACATGGATATATTCAGTTGCTCACAATATGTGTAAAAACGAATACCGGAAGCAAGCTTTCAGGAAAGCTATGAACCATCATTCCAACGACAATACGGTTCTCCATGAATCGGTAAGCTTTGACATGGATAGAAAGCAATTCCAAAATTCATTAGAAGAAGTTTTGAAAGACGAGGATGAGGAAACACGCACAATGTTTGTAATGCGATATGAATTGGAAATGAATTTTGCAGAGATCGCGGACGTGGTGCAATGCCCCGAAGGCACGGTGCGTTCAAGGTTATTTAATTTAAGAAAGAGACTGGCTATAAAGCTTGATCACTATAAAACAGTTTTAGAAAAATAATATGGAAGATCTGGATCGATTTGAGCAACTGCTGAAGCAGCGTTCGTTCATAAGCCTGAATGATGAAGAAAGGAATTTTGTTTTTCAATTTATCGGTTCCGAACAAGAATATGAATCCCTTCGGATGGCTGAAGTTGAATTGAAGAGGTTTATTGAAATGAAGACTGATTTACATCCCCGAAAAGAAACATGGCGAAAGATAAAACAAAGTCGCGCGGAGAAAATAATTTCAGTAAAGCCTTTCTGGCTGCGGCCAAGTGTACCTGGTTACGCAGTTGCACTGTTAATTATTTTTGTTGGCGTCATGGGTTGGTGGAGCGGAGCCCGGTTTGGTTCTGAAAAAACTATAGTTGAGAAAATTGTTCCTCGAATTGATACAATCAGGATTGCTACCACCCCAGACACTGTTATTAAGGATCGGATTATTTACCTGCCCATTACTTCACCAAAACTTGTTTCTGCCGAATCCCCGCGGAGTGAAAGATTGGAAAATAAGGGTGTGAATATGAAAGACAAGGAAGAACTGGAAGGGCTCCTCGTATCGGGGTCATATTGATTTAAGCCCGGAGTAAAAATTAAACCTAAAAAGATTACTTTTGGGGTTCAATTTTTTTACCCGAATGAAAATCTCGTATCGCTGGCTTCAGCAGTTTATCCAAATCACCGAATCTCCGGAGGAACTCGGCAAAATATTAACTTCCACAGGTCTTGAAGTAGAAAGTGTAGAGCCATTTGAAACAGTGAAGGGGGGATTGAAAGGTTTGGTGATTGGTGAAGTGATCTCGTGCGCTAAACATCCGAATGCAGATAAGCTTTCTGTTACCACAGTTGATGTTGGTGGAAAGACCAGTCCGATTGTGTGCGGTGCGCCCAATGTGGCAGCCGGCCAAAAAGTAGTAGTGGCTTTGCCAGGAACTACAATTTATCCAACCAAAGGTGAGCCATTCACGATCAAGTCGGCAAAGATTCGTGGTGAGGTGAGCGAAGGAATGATTTGTGCCGAAGATGAAGTAGGCCTTGGTGAAAGTCATGCAGGTATCATGGTGTTGAATACTACTTTACCAAACGGAACGCCCGCAGCAGAATATTTCAAAATAGAATCAGATTATGTTTTTGAAATTGGCTTAACACCCAATCGCGCTGATGCAGCGTCACATTTAGGAGTAGCTCGTGATATACATGCTAAGTTAAATCGTGAAATTCAACGCCCCGATGTTTCGAAATTCCCAACTGGAAAAAATTCGTTGCCGGTAGAGGTAGTTGTCGAGAATTATGAATTGTGTCCGCGCTTCTCAGGAGTTACCATCGCCAATGTAAAAGTGAAGGAGTCGCCTGAATGGTTGAAGAACAGATTGAAGG
>CAZNCO010000327.1:0-5732 GCA_964571345.1 uncultured Ohtaekwangia sp. | reverse complement strand
GTTGGATGATACCTTCAAGCTGATTCCGTCCTTCGTTTGTTTTTTCTCCACCATGGAAGGCATCCCTTCCAGTTTTGCAATGTTGGTGTAGAAGTCGCCATTGAAACTTTTGAAGGCGAGATTTGCCGCCAGGCCTTTTTGAAACCATGCATTGATGTCGCCATTCAATGTGTAGTATCTGCAATCTTTATTGGGATTGCTGGCATACTCCAGGTCCACATCACCGTTGATTGTGTTGGCATAAGTGGCTCCGCGCAATGCTGTGAGTTTGATCGCACCATTTACATTATTAGCTTTTACTGCCCCGTTCACTTTCTCGATCGTAACGTTGCCTTCATTCACGGTAGAGACTTCAACATTTATTCCAAAGGGAACTTTCACCGTGTAGTTTACAATATGATCGTAAGGAGGGTTGCAGTCACCGTTGTCGCAATTCCATTGGTAAAACCACCGCCTGCTATCGTCATGATGCTTACGATTTCCATTTTTTTGAGGACCGAATGAATTACAGCCATTGGAAGTATATACAATTAATGTATCTACCTGGTCAATCTGAGAAATCTTTACATCATTCTTTCCCTGCTCAAGGCGTGCTTCGGTTTTTGCTTTGATGGTACGCTCCGCTTCGATCACTATTTTTGTTCCTTCATAGCCCTGTACTTTGATAGATCCATTGATATTTGCTAACACCAATGTATTTGCAGCGCTTTGTTTTTCGAATTGTAATTCCTTTACGATCTTGTCTGTAAAGGTCTGAGCATTCAGAACAAACGGGCTCAGATACAATATCATTATTTTCAAGTTCATCATTCAAAATTTTAAGGTTCAACAAACATTCTTAAATAAGAACATTAATACTCTCCCTGATTTTTTCTTTCACTTCTTTTGGCGTTCCTTTCAGATCCAATACTTTCTTCAATTCTTTCACTGACGACTTCTCTTGCATCGCTACCATCAACTCTGCCAGCGCAACCTGAACGAGTGGTGAGTCTTGCTTTGAAATCGAGCGAACTAGTCCTTCACGCACCTGTGGTATCTTGATAAATTTCTCCAATGCATCAAGCGCTGCCAACCGCACGTTTACACTCGGATCTTCGTTGAGTGTCTTCAGCAAGGCTTCCGTCATCTTCTTGCTTGGGCCGTCAATTTCTTCCGTCAGGCTTACGGCTTTCAACCGATCTGTCGCTGATTCTTTTTCAAGCATAGAGATCATCATCATCTCTTTCAATCCCTGCACTTGCTGGGTTAGTTGCTTTACTTCATCGCTACCCGATGGCCGCTGAAAATAATAACCTGCTGCAAAACCCATTACCAAAACTGCGGCAGCTAAACCGAGCCTCGGCATCCACTCCATCAACTTTGGCAGCGAGATGGAAAAAGATGGCTTTGCTTTTTCTTTCTCCTGCTTCAGCATGTGGTAAAACCGATTATCCTGATCCATGCTCACACTTTCGTCCTTCATCATCTCAATCTGTTCGTTCAGCTTTTCGAGCGAAACCAGTTCCGTCAAAGAAATTTCTCCCCGCTCCAGCAGTCGCTCTAGTTGCTGCACTTCAAAAGGATCTGTTAATCCTTCATTATACTTTGCAACCAGTTCTTTCACTTTTTCCTTTTCCATATTGATTTCTTAAAAAGTCCTTTCCAATTGACCATAAATTGCTTTCAAGTCTTGCAGCGCCCTGAACACCTTTACCTTCACGGCACCTTCTGTGCAGCCGAGCAACTCTCCTATTTCACTGTACTTCTTCTCCTGGTATTTGCTCAACAAAATCACTTCCCTTTTTTCTTCGGGCAGCTTATCCATTGCCAGCTTCAACATGTCTTGCTCTTCTTCGTGCTGCATGTCGGCCGACTTATTATGGTGGTCTGCCACTTTATCTGCCCAATCGTCCACTGAGTCCGTATGGATTTTATTTTTCCGGAAGTGGTCGTTCTTCACATTCCGCGCAATGTGATACATCCACGTACGGAAATCACCTTCACCTCTGAACAGATGGCGGTACTTCAAAATGCGCATGAACGTATTCTGCAAAAGGTCTTCGCTCAGTTCACGGTCGTGCACCAACCCGCGGAAGAAGCCGAGCAAAGGCCGCTTGTAGCGCTCGTAAAGCAAGCCAAGTTTGTCAAGGTCGCCATCCTTCACCTTGGCCATCAGGTAGTTGTCAGAAAGTGTTTCCAAATCAGAGGTTTCAGGTAGGGAAACTAAGGTAATCTGTAAAGGTTACAGCCATATTGAAAATTAATAATTAAAATTGCTGTATCAACGATTACCCATGAAAAACCTATCCCTGCTCACACTCGCTGCCATAATCTGGCTTAGCTGCTCTACCAAAAAACCTATTTGGTCTGATGAATTTGACTATAACGGTTTACCTGATTCAAGCAAGTGGGGTTACGATCTTGGCGATGGATGTCCAGATGTGTGTGGATGGGGAAATAATGAAGCCGAGTTTTACACCAAAGATTTAAAAAACGCACGCGTGGAAAACGGAAACCTGATCATTGAAGCAATTAAAGATTCGATCGGGGGAAAAGCATTCAGCTCTGCGCGATTGGTAACCAAGATGAAAGGAGACTGGTTGTATGGACGAGTAGAAGTACGCGCCAAACTACCGAAAGGAAAAGGAACATGGCCAGCAATATGGATGCTCTCAACCGACTGGAGTTATGGCGGCTGGCCACAAAGTGGGGAAATCGATATCATGGAACATGTGGGTTATGATCCGGGAGTCATTCATGGCACACTGCATTCAGACAAATACAATCACGTGAAGGGCACACAGCAAGAAGGAAAAATTACTGTTGCAGATTGCCAGGATGCATTTCATATATATGCCATCGATTGGTATGACGACAAGATTGATTTCTTTGTTGATGGAACATTGTATCATTCCGTGAAACGAAATCCCCAAGATGATTTTCACGGCTGGCCATTTGACAAACGCTTTCATTTGATTCTAAACCTTGCGGTAGGTGGCAACTGGGGCGGCAAAGAAGGAATAGATGAATCTATCTGGCCCCAGAGAATGGAAGTGGATTATGTGAGAGTGTATCAGAAGTGATTCTGATTTAAGATCTAAGATTTAAGACTTATCATTTATGATTGGTATTCTCAATATCTATTCTAATCTCCTCATTCTATCTTCCTCATTCTTATTTTAGCATTTTAATGATTAAGAATTCAAAACCTTTACTACTCGCCTCTTCTTCCCCCCGAAGACAATATTTGATGAAAGAGGCAGGTTTTACTTTTGCAGTTGCACATCCTGATATTGATGAATCGTTTCCACAGGATATGCGTTTGGAAGAAGTACCCACTTACCTCGCCAGAAAAAAGGCACAAGCGCTGTTGCCAAATATTAATGACGAGATCATTTTAGCTTCGGATACGGTGGTTATTTTAGGAAATAAAATTCTCAACAAGCCGCTCGATCGCGCAGAAGCAATCTCCATGCTTTCGGAACTGAGCGGAAATACACACACGGTGATTACAGCCGTTTGCCTTTTATCGAAAACAAAAGAAGATTATTTTGACGATCGCACACAGGTCACCTTTCGCAAAGTCACCAAAGAAGAAATTGAATTTTACGTTGACACCTACAAGCCTTACGACAAGGCCGGATCCTACGGTGCGCAAGACTGGATTGGCCTTACCGCGATTGAGAAAATAAATGGATCATACTTTACAGTGATGGGATTGCCGGTGCATCGGGTGTATGAGCAACTGAAAATATTTTAACTAAGGGAAACATGAGTATTGGATTCAAAGTATTTTTAATTACCATGATCTCATACCAAGCTACATCTCAAGACTTAAATTATAAGTTGACTTGGGGAGATGAATTTAAAGAACCTAATTACGACTTTACTTTCCTCCCATCCTATGACTCAACAGAATATCTTGGATCGTCCCGTAAAATATTAGCCTTTTATTCATGGTTAAAACCAGTTTTTACCCGATTCTCAAACGGAAAGAATTTATTAATATCAAATGAGTTGGATTTAAAAAAGGAAATCCCTTTGCCTCTTAAAGACAAGCTGTACATTCTATATCCGGGCGATGAAGGGCATGGAGAGATATTATTTGCCGTTGAACTTAACACGAAAACACTGGCGCTCAAGAATGAAAAAGTAAAACTACTTCCATTCAACAAAAACAGACTTCATTTTATAATTTCAAGAGATAGATCCAAGTTTGCTGTTGTCCAGGAACCAAGTATGGCCGTAAATAATCTCGGAGTAATTTATTCAGTCTTTGACAGTGAATTGAATTTGCTCTGGGAAAAAGAGGTAAAGGCCTCTGAAAAGCAAAGAAGATTTGAAATTCAATCTGAAACTCTTGACGATAATGGCAATGTCTATTTTTCTTCGCTTGAATGTGAAAACTTGGATTTCAGGGTAAACAACGGAAAGTCAAATTTTGGTTACGAGATATTTGCAATTCAAAATGATGGAAAGAGTATAAGTAAATTCCCAGTTAATCTTGAGGGAGTTTTCGCGACTGATCTTACCTTAAAAGTAAAAAATAAGGTGTTGTATTGCGCGGGGTTCTATTCCAAGAAGAAAAAACATGGCGAAAAAGGATATTTTATTATTCGGATTGATCTTCTTAGTCAAAACATTATTTCCTCCTTTCAAAGTGATTTCGACAGAACCTTCATCTATAGTAGGATTACCTTTGAACCAGATAAATCAGTAAGTATTGATGAAGAACTGAATAATTATAAAATTCAAGATATATTAATTACTGAAGGCGAAGACGTTATTATCTTAGGAGAGCAAAACTACGAAACCCGTCATGGTCGCTTTGGTGGTCTTATCACTTATCATTCTAATGAAATCATAGTCATAGCTATAGATCAATCCGGAAAGCTAAAATGGCTGCAAACAATAAATAAAAATCAAACCAGCAGTAGTTCTGATGAATTATCATACGGGTTTGCTTTTAGTAGAGATAAATTTCTGTTTCTTTTCAATGATCATCCATCAAATTATTTAACTCAACAAAAAAACTTAAAGACTTTCACTAGTGGAAAATCAGTCATCGTTTTAGCGGTAATTAATCAAAATGGTGAATTACATCGACAAGTATTAAAATCCGAGAAGAAGAACGATTTTATTTATACTAAATCGTGTCTACAAATTTCAAAAAATAAAATATTGTTATTCCGGAATAATTATGGTAGAGGTCAAATTGGATCATTGGTAATAGATTCTGAATAAACCGTTGCCTTTATCATTTTTAATTTTGATATACTAATGAGTCATGGTTACAATTTCCACGCTAGTTATCCTAAGCATTGCCTTCATCATCTTGCTCACCTCCCGGTGGAAACTCAACGCTTTCATTTCACTTTTCTTAGTATCGTTCTTTCTTGCACTTGCAGTATTGCCAGAAAAGGAAGTTGTATCCATGATGAAAGAAGGCTTCGGGAATACGATGGCATCTACAGGCTTTCTCATTATCCTTGGCGCGATCATTGCCATTCTGCTCGACAAAACTGGCGCTGCTCTCTTTCTGGCGCGCTATATTTTATCGAAAACAGGTGAACGAAATGCCGCTGCGGCACTCGGTATTACCGGCTTTGTTGCAGGCCTTACCATCTTTTGTGATTCAGGATTCATTATTCTTAGCGGCCTGGCAAAATCATTCAGCGCCAAAACAAAAATCGCCATGCCGATGATCGCGGGAGTATTAGGATGTGCATTATACTCCGTGCACTGTCTTGTAC
>CAZNCO010000326.1:0-5753 GCA_964571345.1 uncultured Ohtaekwangia sp. | reverse complement strand
TAGTACTCTCTATCGCCAGATGTGGGGCGCCAATATTGGTGAAACCGACAAAGCGTTTGCAGCGCTGGTGTACCAGGCGATTAATGATTGAGTACACTATCTTCTAACTGTCACCCTGAGCCTGTCGAAGGGCGACTTACAATGTACTAAGTACTCCCACCGTCCTGCTTCGACAGGCTCAGCATGACAGCTTTCTTCAGCATGACAAGCTTTCCAAACAAAACCGACACAACAAAAATAATCTAAAGGATAGGCACTTTTAATTGTCACCCTGAGCCTGTCGAAGGGCGACTTAAGATGTACTGAATAAAAAGCCCACACCGTCATGCTTCGACAGGCTCAGCATGACTGTTTTTTCAAACAAAACCGATACAACAAAAAATAACTCAAAGGATAAGCATCTTTTAATTGTCACCCTGAGCTTGTCGAAGGGCGACTTTTTTACAAAAATCAAATCACTTACTCAATAAAATCACAACCCCGCAGCGCACTTTTTTCGTAGTACGAATGCGCTTCAAAAAAAGGTCACAGCGGATGTCACGTGCGTGATTACCTCAGTAGCGTTCATGATTGATCCTATCGAGTTCGTGATCGCCTATATCACGTTCGCTATTGCCTATATCATATTCGTTATTGCCTCTATCACGTTCGTTATTGCCGATATCACGTTCGTTGTTGCCTCTATCAAGTTCGTTATTGCCTATATCAGGTTCGTTATTGCCTATATCACGTTCGTTGTTGCCTCTATCACGTTCGTTGTTGCCTCTATCACGTTCGCTATTGCCTATATCAGGTTCGTTATTTGCCTATATCACGTTCGTTGTTGCCGATATCAGGTTCGCTATTGCCTATATCACGTTCGCTATTGCCTATATCATATTCGTTATTGCCTCTATCACGTTCGTTATTGCCTCTTCCACGTTAGCGATCGACTCAGCCACGTTCACAATCCATCCGATCAGCAACCTGACTAGCTAAGGCGGACCGAAAAACGTGAAATCTGAAACCTGAAACTTGCAACCTGAAACCTGGGACCTGAAACCCCCAACATCCCCCCTATTGCTTTTAAAAAGAGTTTTGGTATCTTGAGCTATCCTATCGCAGTTTGGCGTTTGTCTATAGGTTGAAGGGTGCGTTGCTTTTCTGCAGGCACTGGGAGATTACGATTGATTTGTTATGACCTTTTTAATATTGGCGCAATAGAGTTGCACAATCACAAATGGTTGGCAGTAGACACAAAATAAAGATATGGGCTTCGAAAAATTAATTTACAACGGAAAGACTACCCGACCACATAAGGCAATTGTGAGTCCCGACTTTAACGACAAGTCTGTACTTGTGAGAAATCCGTGGGACTATGTTGAAATGTGGCTGGAACGCGAGGGGCATGACGATGCAATAGAATATTGGATACAGGCAAAAAACTTCCATCAAATCAGTATTGACGTACCAAACACTGTAGCACCTTTGACTCTATACTACTCGCTTCTTAATGCGACAAAGACCTTGTTGAAGGTAAAGAAAATTTCATTTGCTGAGTTGCATGGAGCACAGGGTCAGATTACAGCTGGAAATACAAATTTGAAAAACGAAATGGTGACATTTCAACCTAACGGAATTCTTTCGAGCCTTTGCAAATATTTCGGAGAGACGTGCAACAATAATATTTACTCACTCAAGAACCTCTTATATAACTTGCCGTTTATTCATAGAGCTTTTACTCTAACCTTTCCAACAGGTTATGACGACATTTTTTTACCCATTTCAAATCCTCATTTTGTATTAATGAACAGTTCCCATAAGGCTTGGGTCTGCGCAGAGTTATCCGACCCATTTGCCAATGGACATACGCTGAATAAAATTAAACCTCAGTATGAACAAGACATAGGTGTAAAGGACAAATTTGTAATTAGAAGGAAAAAGAGATTTAATTGGTATAAGTCAGGCCCAAATAAAAAAAATAATATTGCCGAGTTGACAAAGTATCATAATAATATAAGAAAGGAGATACAATATATAAATGGCCCTAGTACTCTTTGGTATTTAAAAAGAAGCGGTCAACCAAATATTATTGACAGAAATCCCACGACAATTATTTTTGCTTGTATGCATCGACTTAGTGAGCTTGCTCGGTATCAACCAACAGTTTTATATCGACATTTTGAAATGAAACAGAATTGGTTATTATCGGAGTTTATCAAGGGAGCCACACACGAGTTTATTGACCAAATTGCGTGTGAGATTACGAATCAACACTTTCTACAACCGGCCATAAGACCTTCAGCTTGATTTGTGCCAGCCGCCAACAAAATGTTTCTACGCTGGCGGGGTGCAGTGTTCTCATTACTTGCAGAAACAGAAACGTTAGCAGCTATTTTATGAGCAACATCAAAAACTACAAAGAACATTGGGAAAAAATTGACGACATCGCAGGCGGTGGACAGGGGACAACTATTAAAACTCTTAATATCCAAGACAAGCAGATAATTGCGGCAGTTAAAACTCTGAATAAGCAAAACGACATTGAACGAAGGGCAAGAATGCAGAGAGAAACTGTTGCATTAAGTACTCTTTCACATGCTAATCTCCCTAAGGTATTAGACTCAAATACGGAATTTTGGCACGACATGGATTATAAATTATTTATTGCTACAGAATTTATCCCTGGTGACACTCTCTCAAACTTTGACCTTTCAGCAATTGATTTAAACCAAAGAATCGAACTCACAATAAATATTGCCAATGTAATAAACTACTGTCATCAACGAGGTATTATTCACAGAGATATAAAACCAGACAATATAATTCTTAGAAACAATTCAATTGCTGAACCAGTAGTTATTGACTTTGGTATTTCTTTTAACTTTAATGAGAACGATAATGATAATCTTACGCCTGATGGACAACATCTGGGTAACAGATTTCTAATTCTACCAGAACAAAAAGTTGGCGAGGTGGGCAAGAGAGATTTTCGAACTGACGTAAGTTGTCTCGTAGGATTATTTTACTATTTTCTTACGAAACAAATTCCTACAATTGCAATAGACGAGTATAATCAAAAGCCGCATCAAAGGAACGGAGCAAAAGAGATTATAGAGGCTTTGCCAAAACATCAACGAGATATAATCAATAATATTTTTGACGTTGGATTTAATCAAGTCATTGACAAGCGTTGGCAAACAGTGCAAAGTTTTATTGACCAATTAATATTACTACAACAAGCTGAACCAATTGTAATGGACACAACGAACAAATTAGTAGATCTAATAAAAAACAAAACTACCCAACAAGACTACCAAGACACCAAATATGCAAAACAACTTTTTGCTCTAATTGATAAATCAGCAAGACAAGTTCTCGAAGAATTAAGAAGGGAATTAGGGGAAGATTGGGGATACACACAAAGCGGAGGAAATCTAAATGGAGAATTGGCCTATAAAAATCTACTCCATCCATCAAACAGCATAAATCCAAATTTAAAAACCAATACAACCATTTACGGATTTATCACTGGCAATGAACTTGTAGTTCATTTGCTTGAAGGCCTTGAAAAATATGAAGTTTTTAGACAGCCAATATTAGGCGACATTAATTGGGGACAGTTCAGGGAAGGCTTAAAGAGGCATTATCTGAGAGAACTTGCGAAGCTCATGTAAAACAGTCGCTAACAAAAATTTATTTCATCGCAGAGTTACTCGTCTCGAGAACTCTGCGCAACATACGCGAAGTACCGATAACGGTGACTCCGCTAAGAAGAAAGAGACACATTAAATTGCAATCACATATTGGCTACAATGCACCTCAGACAATGAAGACCATCTTTTTTATAACTGCACTAATATTCTACATCGACACTTTTGGTCAATTGGTAGATGCAGCCAATCTAAAAAGGCAGACTTTTTATGACTCAACACTCAATGGAATGCGGCTTAGGGACGTGGTATCTGTCGAGAAAGTAATTGGAGTTACGGAGAACATGATTGACTCGAATGACTATGAAACAGAAATTTCTAGCCAGAATGGCGAACAAATACTAACAATGGTATTTCTGCCGGGTGACGTTATTAATCAGTTTTCTCAATTCAAGGTTGAATACAATTCAAAAAAACTTCAAACCAAATATAAGGTTGGGCAAAAAGGATTTTTGACAGGAAAGGGTATTCAACTTGGAATATCTGAAAGCCAATTATTCAAAACACTTGGACCACCAAAAGAAAAGAAGAAGGATAAGAATTACGTTGACTATTTTTATAAGCAGGACAATGGACTGTATTTTGGCCACTATTGGTTCGCTAACGGGCGACTTGAAAAATTCTGGTTCGGAGACGAGTACCCATAACGGTACACTTTAGTTAACATTATTATTTCATGGCATAGTTATTCGCCTCAAGAACTCTGAGCAACACACGCGTAGTACCAAAAACTGTAACTCAGCTACGAAGCAGTTTGAAGTCAGAGTTTGGAAATTCGAGAGATCAGATAGTTAGAACGAAATGTAGAAGGAATCATTGACGGGAACCAGGTTAGGTTTGATCTTAAATGACTCCTGAATATTCTCAACAGTCAATACCTCCGCTGGTTTTCCACTCGCCAATACTTGTCCCTCATTCAACAGGAGGATAAAGTCACCAAACCGCGCAGCCAGGTTCAGATCGTGAACCACACCCACCACAACAAGGTCATCCTTTTGTTCAAGCTGCTGCAGCTTGTGCATGAATTGGTATTGAAAGTTCACATCTAAAAATGCGAGTGGTTCATCAAGCAGCAAATACCGTAACTGATTTGGAACCGGAAACCAAATTTGCGCCAGCACGCGCGCAAAGTTTACACGTTGTTTTTCACCGCCACTCAACGTGGTGTAATCGCGTTCCGCCATGGAGGTTACTTCAAAATAATCCATCGCCTGCTGCACAGCCTGCTCATCCAGCTTTCCGGGATGTGTTGTGAAATGAGGATACCTCCCCATCATCACCGCCTCCCATACTTTTACAGGAAAGGCAACTTCTGTATGCTGCGAAAGCACCGCACGGAATTTTGAGAGCTCCTGATATGAAACTTCACGCACGTTCTTATTGCTGTACCAAACATTTCCTTCACACGCAATCTGCTTGCTTACGGCTTTGATAAGGGTGGACTTCCCGGAACCATTCGGCCCGATGATCAGGTTCATTTTTCCAGGAAGGAAGGACGCACAAACATTGTCCACTATCTTTTTGGAACCCACCGACACCGATATGTTTTCCAGCTTCAGCATCAGAAGTAGTGTTGATTTCTTCTCAGGAGTAATATAAAAACAGGAACACCAATCACCGAAGTAACGATTCCAATCGGCAGCTCTGCAGGTGCCAACAGCAAACGGGCTACGATATCCGCTAAACTTAATAAGATTGCACCAAGCAGCGCACTTCCTATTAATAGATAGCGATTGTCGGATCCTTTGATCATGCGAAGCAAATGCGGAACAATCAATCCAATAAAACTAATCACGCCAACAAAGGCCGTTGCCACAGCCACCAACACAACAGTTACGGCAATCACACTTATCTTAAGGCGATTGATGTTTACACCCAGGTGCAACGCTTCGCTCTCTCCCATCGCCAAAGCGTTCAATGATTTTACCAATCGAAGCGCAATCAAAAAACAAATCAATGTGGAAGCGCCAATTAATATCACAGAGTTCCAACTCGATCCGGATAACGTTCCGAGATTCCAAAAGGTAATGGATCGTGCTTGTGGATCACGTGCGAGATACC
>CAZNCO010000325.1:0-5768 GCA_964571345.1 uncultured Ohtaekwangia sp. | reverse complement strand
GCACTGGTCATATTGCAAGACATAACGGCCCGGAAAAAATCAGAGGAAGATCTGGCCGCCAAGAACTCAACGATCGAAAATATGCTGAAGGGCATTACCGATGGAGTTTTTGCCGTTGATAGAAATTTAAATTTCAAGGTTATCAGTCCTGTGTTTGCAAAGATAGTAGACATGGAAG
This sequence comes from uncultured Ohtaekwangia sp., assembly GCA_964571345.1. Lineage (GTDB taxonomy): Bacteria > Bacteroidota > Bacteroidia > Cytophagales > Cyclobacteriaceae > ELB16-189. Next base: position 5,590 of record CAZNCO010000325.1, on the reverse strand, counting down.
TGGATGACATGATTGGCAAAAACATGCTTACCCTTTTTCCTCATATGGAAGGAGGGAAACTTCACACAACCTACAAGGAAGCCATCCAAACGCAAAACTCTTCGTCATTCGAGTATCGCAGCTCGTTTAATCCAGAACAGGTATTTGAAGTCAATGTCTATCCAAACCCTGACGGATTATTTATTCATTACAAAGATATCTCAGACAGGGTGATGGCATCCTTTGCTTTGTCCGAATCGCATCAGTTGTTGAGACGATTGTGTGCCAACGTGCCTGGAATGTTTTACAAATTTCATTTGAAAGAAAATGAAATCCGAGTGTTTGACTTTGTGAGCGATGGTGCAATGGCTCTTTTCGGGATATCGGCTACAGATGTCATGAATGACGGAAATCTATTTTTCTCAAAAATTCACCCTGACGATCTGGTTCGGGTTATGGATTCCATCAAACAGGCAGATCATAATCAACTAGGATGGGCAGTCGAGTTCCGCATATCATACAACGGCAAAGAAAAATGGATTTCGACTGCCTCTACGCTTTACCAGGAGACAGATGGCCGGAAATTATGGTACGGCTTTATGCAGGATCTTACAGAAATCAAGCGGGTACAGCAACAAATTACTAATATAACTGATACTATTCCGGATGGGTTCATTTACGAATATTGGCAGAGCTTTGATGGGTCAGATTATAAAGTCAATTATATCAGTCAGGGCTGTGAGCGGCTATTTGAGGTAAAAGTGGAAGATGCCCTAAAACAGGCAGACTTATTGTTTTCAGTCATTCACCCCGATGACATTACACCATTCTTCAAATTGGTTGAAGAAAAGCGCAAGCACCCTGGAAAGTTTGATTTAGACTATCGAATTGTCATGGCCGATGGACGGGTCAAGTGGGTAAATGGCCGCGCCAATGTGAGACTACTTCCGGATAAATCTTCTATCATAGAAGGTATAACACTCGATGTTACCAGGCAAAAGATAATCGAACAGGAAGAGCAGAAAGCAAAAGCAAAACTGCATGCATCAGAAAATAATTTGAGAGCCATACTAAATGCATCAACCGATTTCACCGTCTTTTTAGATACCCATTGCACTGTGCGTGTGGCAAATGCCCAAGCGTACAGGGGTATAAAGCGGTTGGTTGACCACGACCTTCGCATTGGGGATGCCTTCGATAAATTAGTTCCAGATCCGCTACGGTCTCGTTTTAAGGCGAACTTTGAACGTGCATTAGCCGGAGAGATTTTGGATATGGAAAAGGAGTTAAAATTGACGGACTCCGATATTTTATGGCTGCAACTGCGCTACCTACCTGTGCGATCGGAAGACAGTGCTATCATTGGGGTTTCTTTTAATGCAACAGACATTACCGCACGAAAGAGAGCGGAAGTAGAGATATTGCAGAGCCGCGAGCGCCTTCAGCTTGTTAGTGACAATCTTCCCAGCGTTGCCATTTATCAATACGAGGTTCAACCCAGCGACTGGCGGGGGCAGTATAAATATTACAGCGAGGGTATCCACAAAATCACGGGCATCACAGCTCATGAGCTTTTGAAAAACGCTGAGTTATTCGAAGAGCGTATTCATCCTGATGATAGGGCTGAAAAGCAACAGCTCATCACGAGTGCGCTGACGAATCGCACCGTTTTCAATCAGGATTATCGATTTCAAATTAATAGTGGAGAGTGGAAATGGTTGCGCACACGAAGTCAACCTACATTTCACAAAAGTGGTAGAGTGATCTGGAATGGCTTGGTGATTGATATCACGGAGCAAAGGAAATCCGAGGAGATGCTCAAAGAAAGCGAGCAACGATTTCGTACCATGGCCGATGCAGCGCCCGTGTTGATCTGGATGTCAGGTGAAAACAAGCTTTGTGATTATTTCAGTAAAGGCTGGCTAGAGTTTACAGGAAGGACCCTTGATCAAGAGCTGGGTAATGCTTGGGTTGAAGGAGTGCACCCGGAAGATGTAGATCAGTGGCTCGCTGCTTATGAAAGCAGTTTTGATCAACGCACGGACTTTACTATTGAGTATCGCCTCAAGCGGTATGATGGAGAGTATCGATGGATAATGAATAAAGGAACTGCACGCTTCTCACCGAATGGGGAGTTTGCAGGATATATAGGGTCATGCTTTGATATTCATGAGCTGATCGAAACTCGGAAAAAATTATCAGACAATGAGCTTCGCCTTCGCACGATACTGGAAACCGAGCCTGAATGCGTAAAAATTCTGAACGAAGAAGGTGAATTGCAGGAAATGAATAAGGCTGGATTAGATATGATTGAGGCCTCGTCATTCGAAGAGGTAGCAGGAAAAAAGATTACGACCTTGGTTGACGAACCTTTTCGGAAGGAATTTTTGCAGCTAAACAAAAGTATTTTTAAGGGCCTTTCCGGCAGGCTAGAATTCAGTATAACCGGTTTTAAGGGAACACCGCGCTGGCTTGAAACGCATGCAGTGCCGATGCGTGATGCAACAGGCAAAGTCATTTCCCTTTTAGGAGTTACTCGAGATGTTACTCAGCGAAGAATAGCAGAAAAGACCCTCCGGGAATCAGAAGAACGATACCGCAAACTGTTTGATCTCAATCCTGCTCCAACTTGGATTTTTGATTTGAATTCGTTGGCGTTTCTTCAGGTAAACAATGCTGCCTTGGCGCACTATGGATACTCAAAGGAAGAATTTTTGAGCATGACCATTCTTGACATTCGCCCCGCGGAAGATCGTGAGTTAACTCTCTCAATTGTTCAATCGTTGCAGGATGGAATTGAGGAAGATAGCATTTATGATCGATTTTGGACGCACAAAAAAAAGGATGGAACATTGATTGATGTTGAAATCATGTCCATCGGATTTTCATTGGAAGGAGTTCCCGCCAGGCTCGTGACAGTGACCGATGTGACCCATAAGATTCAGAGTGAAAAGAAACTTCTGGCGGCTTTGCAGGATAAGGATATGCTCATCAAAGAAATTCACCATCGCGTGAAGAATAACCTTCAATTGATTAGCAGCATCCTATACATTCGCATGGCGGCCATGAAGGAAAGCGAAGTAAAAATATTTCTGCAAGAGACCCGACAGAAAATAAGAAGTATTGCATTGATTCACGAGCGACTTCTACAAACGGAATCCGTTAATCAGGTCGATATAGCAGATTACCTTAACAAACTGATCTTAGATTTGCAAATGACGTCTCTTTCGGATGAGCACAAAATAAATCTACGGGCCAATATTGAATCCGCCTGTATGAATTTGGATATGGCGATTAACTGCGGGTTGATTTTAAATGAACTTGTGACAAATGCGGTAAAACATGCGTTTAAAGATCAAGCTGCCGGAAACATTCAAATCACCCTCGCAAGGAAGAACGATAAATTTGAATTTGAGGTGATGGATGATGGATGTGGTATGCCTGAGAATATTTCTTTAGGGGCAGGAGGCTTCGGTATGCAATTGCTTGATGTTTTTACAAAACAATTGAAAGCGTCCGCCACGATTACGCGAGATGATGGCACAAGCTTTCGATTTGTTTTTAACTAAAAGTTACGGGTATTTATGTGAATGATGATTGGCGTGCACCTCATTTGCAGGTAAGCGATGCTAGATTTGAGAAAATCAGGGTTGTTTGTTAATTTGATACATAAATCGTTTCAATGTCTAAGGCTAATATCTTTATTGTAGAAGATTCATTTGTTGTAGTGCTGCACCTTCAAATCACACTTGAAAGTGCGGGCTACACAATACTTGGAAAAAGCGATTCTGGAGAAAATGCACTTGCGTTGATAGAAAAGAATCGCCCAGACGTGGTACTGATGGACATCACACTTGCTGGTAAACTCGATGGGATTCAAACAGCAGCTAGTATAAAACAGAAATTCAATTTGCCCGTGATCTACATTACAGCGCTCACCGATACTGAAACGATGGATCGTGCTAAGGCTACGGAACCCTATGGGTATCTTACCAAGCCATTTGAGGATCGTGAACTTTTTTCTGTGATTGAGCTGGCCATCTGCAAACATGGTAATGAGAACGGGAAATCTGAAAATGCTTCTCACGGTAACCCAGACAACCTTATCAGCTAAAAATGGCAAGTATCTAATCAGAATTTTTGCAGATAAAATTTTGAAACTTGATCCAATCAGGATTTAGCCGGGCGGATTTTGAACAGTAAGTCTTACTGAATTAACTTTTTACTGTATCGCTTTCATTATCATTCCCGTATTTATTTAATGATGTAGCAGATAAGAAGTAGCGTGAAAATTTAAAAACAGACTTCTATTCTTTAAACTTACTAATTTTCTTTTGCCTCCCCCATTGTTCAGTGTCTACTAGATCTTTAAATTTAATAGCTTTAATCTTAAACCCACCATGCCTAAGTTCTTCCGCTCCTTCCGCATTCAAGCGTTCATGTTGAATAAAATAAAAAACTACCTGCTCTATGCCCTGGGCGAAATTGTGCTGGTGGTAGCCGGCATACTCATAGCTGTTTATATTGGAGAGCAACGTGACAAAGTGAAGGAGGAGGAAGCAAGGGAAAAAGCCATCACACAAGTAACAAAAGACCTTGAAGTAGCCATAAGGGGGATCGAAGCGGACCAGAGCTCAGTCGAAGCAGTTGATTCTTTAATGGTTCTTGTTCTTCAAAATAGTCCAAGATTAAAAGCAGCCCCTGATCTTTCTATTTTACGAACTTTAACTACTAACTTTTGGCGCCCTTCACTTCCAACTGTCGGATATGACATCTTACTTAAGAATTTAACGTCCAACCAATCAGAGACTGACTCATTGATATTATTATTGAATGAACTTTATATCACCTATCTACCCCATATCAAGAATGACGTTCTGACTGTCGGTGATCTGGTAAATACAAATATCAACTATCTGACGGAGCACATTCCCTCTTTTTCAAAAGGGGGTGATGGCCTGTCTGCATACGAAACCAATTATTACCTGAACAGCTGGCACTTTAAAAATAAGATTCTACAAATGAAAGCACTTTTTATTGAAAATCTGATTTTCAATACCCACGTCTTTGGGCTAGAAGCTTTTAAAACTCTTGCGTACATTCATACAACCCATGGGCAAACCAATGACAGCATTGCGAGTACACTATCTAGGAAATTCGCTTTTGAAAAATTGACTTTACAAAGCCCGGAAAAGAACGGATTCTATTCCAAAGTTGATACCCTCAAAAATATTTATAAAGCCAACAAGTGGCGGACTATGATGGTCTGTAATTCTTCCAAAACCCCCTTAAGAATAGTGTCAATGCACGTAAATTCTCAAAAGTTGGAAAAAACCATCGATCAAACTATTCTTCCCGGAGCAATCGGATTTACGTTTTTTTATGAGTACAACTATACCTACTTCACAGACGACAAAGAAAACCTGATCGGGCGTGTAAAAATCGGTAAGCACAACGGATATGTTGAAATAAAGTAGGTAAATAAAAGTGTGTAGTAAAAAAAATACCATGAGCTCTTCCAACAAACCCACGAACGAGACAAACCACCTGTTCAACAATACCTGGGAGATCGAAATCCTGATCTCAGGAGGTGCCGTCTTTTCGTTGTATC
>CAZNCO010000324.1:0-5779 GCA_964571345.1 uncultured Ohtaekwangia sp. | reverse complement strand
GTTCCTGTGTACGTAAAGACCTTTAGGTTCGGAGTAAATTTGGCAGCCTCCATTTCCCAATTGTAAACCAGTGAGGTTGGCATTATCAACAATGAGGTTCCTGCATTGCCCTTTTCTCTTTCAGACTGAAGCAAAGCAAGTGTTTGAACAGTTTTTCCCAAACCCATATCATCAGCCAAACAACCGCCCAAGTGAAATTCATTTAAGAACCGAAGCCAATTGTATCCAGCTTTTTGATAAGGACGCAACGTCCCTTCAAATCCATCTGGTAAAGCGTAATCTCGAATGCCGGTAAATGAGCGAAGATTGCGCAAACGATCACTCATCTGAACTTTTGCTAGTTGACCTTCTTCCAATTCTTGTAAAAGAGTGATGTGATGTTTTTTCAGCACCGGTTTCTCATTTGCACCATGCGTTTCACTCAGGGCAAAAAGGTCACCATACTTTATTAGCCAGGCATCAGGAATGATTGCAATCTCGCCATTGGGTAACTTGAATTCTACTTTCTTTTTCAGAATCAGTTTTCGCAATTCCTTAAAGGATATTTCAAATTCTCCGAAACGAATTTTTGCATGTATATCAAACCAATCTATATTTTCTTTTACCTCAAGCTCAATAACAGCTTTACCTACAAAGTACTTTTTGTCTTTATTTTCTGGCTGGCTTACTTCAAAGCCAAGGTTCAAAAGGTTTACGCGATTTTCATTTAGCCAAGAGAAGGCGTGTGCTTTATCAACAGCGGCACGGAATCCACGCAAAGGAAGACCAAGTTTAATGAGTGTTTGTGCGTATTTCTTTTCGCTGTCAATGCTTCTTTTGATGCGATGAAATACGTAGTCATTTTCTTTTTTTTCAACAGTCACGTTCACGGTTCCAAAAGCATCTCCGCGAAAGCGGTGCTTACCATATTTGAAAGATAGATCGAAAACGATTTTACCAGATTCATCGTCAGGCGGTCCATCTTCAGAATTAGCATGTTCAAAAAGTGTAAGTGTATCTTTTGCTACCGTGGAGGGTAATTCAGAAATAGTTAGCAAAGGATGCGGATCATATTCATGCTTGGCAATTTCGAAGCCAGACGCTTCAATGTCGTCAAACGAAGCAATAAGCGGTGCCACAAACCGATTGTAATAAGTCTCCTCCAGGTTTTTGGGAATTACAACATGCTTCTTTTGAAGGAATGGCAGTAACTTTTTTCCATCAACCACTTTTTCAAAACCATATAACTTACCCTTTAGCACCATCCATGCTGGATTTTTACACACCAGATATGCGCCTGGGTCTGGAATTTCTACCTTCTTTCCTTTGTGCAAGATTGTGGGATAGTAATTCGTAGAATCCTGGCTTCGCATGAAATGAAACTGGATACTTGCGCGGTCTTCCAAAACTTCCAGTTTTCTCCAGGTAGGTTCGCCATCGTTGCCCATTTCAAAAAGCATCTTGCCCTTCATCTTCTCAAGGACTGAGGCCCTGCGTTTTTCCATGTAAGCTTCTATTTGTTCCTGAAGCAATTCATCCCCTTTTTGTTTGTGATAAACCTTACTGAAAAACTCTTCAGGCTTCATCATCTTCTTTGAGAAATGTTTCAGTACTGCATCCTGGCTCATAGAGTCCATGAGTTCGATCAATTCAAAATCGCGCGTGTCCAATCCTTTGGTGAATTCGCGTGCATTTTTTGCCGAGATGCTTTGATGTTGATAAGTGAGTTTCCCTTTTTCATCCAAATGAACAATAAAAGACTCGAACACGTAGCCGATATACTCGTGCTGATATACTGAGTAAATAATTTGAAAGGGCTGCGATGCCGAGACTTTCATGTTCCCTAAATTTTTTAACGGCTCGGTGAGAAGTCGAAAGCGGCCTTTTTGAGCTTTTACACACTAAGCCGATGTGCAACTTAGGGATTTTTTTGTAATTATTTCCCTCTATTTTGGGTCAAGAAGGTACACCATAATTACACGATAATTGATTGATCCTTACCGGTTTTCTTCTAGCATTTGTTTCAAAGTGCTCAGAATCGATTTCCAGTTTTCCTCTGAATGCTTCCTGGCCTCGTCTGTAAAGCAATTATCCTGAGAGAGGATGAATAGCGTTTCGCCATTTGATTCTGATAGACTGTAGGTCACAGTTTGGTAGTTTTCAGGGACATCCGGTCGCCCGGAAAATGAACTCCAGTAGCTGTACTTCAAAACATTTTCGTGCTCATTCTGAAGAATTGTGCCTCTGTCTTCATATGGCTTTCCTTCCCAACTTCCCGTAAACTTGATAGGACTTCCAACTTTCCAGTCGGTAACGGTGTTGGTGCCAAAGAGATACTTTTTAATTTGATCAGGGTCGGTAAGCGCATTCCAAACGCGCCTTTTGGCGGACTTGATTTTGATGGACACTTCGCATTTTAGGTTTGTCATAGCCTTTATTTTGATGATTTATTTGTGTTTTTTGAAAAAGAATGATGCTTCTTGTCGCTAATCGAAGGAAGTTATGAGGATCAATCCTCGAGCTCAGCACATGTGTAGCCGAAGCATCCAAGTAAATTAATTGCAGCCTCGGCTTTAATGTTGTCAGAGGCAATGCGAAGAATCCGGTCGCAATCGCTTAAATCAAAATTCCACTTTCCCTTCCCGGCTAACCGATCAAGATCTGGCTGGAGCGAATTCACACTTTGAAGATCGCTCACTGATGTTTTAAAGACCAATATTTCCATACTGCATTACTATTAAATGAATAGCTACGGCTGCTACCATGATGCCGAGGATCAGAAAAAGCCAATCGAGCTTAAACTTTTTGATATGTTCCAATTTTGGGGTTGGTTGAATTTTTATGCTAATAAACGATAGCCCCCTGTCAACCCTATGGCAACAGAAAAAACATTTTATAAAGTATTTTTGAAGACTCTGACAACTATGTGTCAACAGGGGAGCTGCTGGTTAAGATTGAGCAACACTCTCTTGCAAGTTGTAATGATTGTGGAGGTCTTTTGAGATACTCCTCATTTTTGCTTTCAAAGCATCGGGCTCAACAATTTCCACACCAGTGCCAAATAGCAAAAACCAGTGCGCCATATAATCAAGTTGATCGACCATGAATTCTGAACGAACCTTTTCCCCAAGATCTTCCTGGGCTGTGCTTCCGTAAAGCGGCCTTCCGCGGAGAATACTCTTTTCAAAAATGGCTACGACCTTAATCAAGTTTTCATTTTCACTAAACATAGATTGAAAATGCTCCTGCAAAGAAAGCGTGCTTCGCGATTCGAAGACTTCTCCCGTATCAATCATAGATTTGATTCGGTCAGCTCTGAAGTTGCGATAGTTATTTCTCATACGGCACCAACCGATCAGATACCAAGCCATGCTGTAATAAAACATTCCTATCGGTTCTATGCTTCGATTGGAGATCTCTTCGGCTCTGTTACAATATTCAATTTTAACGACATGTTTGCGGGCGATTGCACGCTGGATATCAGCCATGAAGTTATCGGGAAAATCATTTTGAGCCCGATACTCAAAGCGTGAACGCAAAAAAACTCCCACATGCGACTCCAGGTTCTGCAGGTCGTCTTTTCCAGCTTCATTTAAAACTGATTTGATTTTATGCAAAGCGGAATCAAACGCAGAACGCACCGACTTGTCAGCCATTTTATCCACAAGTTTTCCGGCAAGCATCATTGCATTGGCCTCGTCTTGTGTGAACATGACCGGAGGCAAATGAAAGCCATCAACAATGAAATATCCTTTGCCAGCTTCTGACCCAATTGGAACACCCGCTTCCATCAATGCTTTTACATCGCGATATACGGTGCGCAAACTTATTTCAAACCTGTCGGAAATTTCTTCTGCCTTAACTATGCGTTTTGTCTGTAGATGAATGAGAATAGCTGTGAGGCGATCGATGCGGTTCATGCAGCGAAGTTAAATAATTACTGCCAGCAAAGTTCTAAAGCAATTCGGTAGTGAACGATTTTGCGGCAAGCCTGGCCGGATAATATGACATGAAAGCTGTGATGGCAACAATTACACTCGCGATAGACACAAAATCCAAAGCTTGCATTTTAACAGGGTAGGCGGAAACAATCGGGTTTTCAACGCCCATGCCCACTAATCCAAACTGATCTTGCGCCCAACAAATCAATGCGCCCAGTAGCAATCCGATGGTTGCGCCTGTTAGTGAAATCAGAGCCCCCTCGTTTAGAAAAATCTTCTTCACCAAACCAGAAGGCGCACCCATTGCTGCTAAAATAGAGATGTCTTTTTTCTTGTCGATAGCCAACATCATCAGCGAGAAAAAAATATTAATAGACGCAACAATAATCAGCAACGTAAGCGCAATGAAAGTAAAAAGTTTTTCAAGCTTTAAAAGCTTATACACGTCCTTGTGCTGCTCTTGATTGGTCAATACTTGAAAACCCTCACCTAGAATTTTTTTAACTTCTTCCTTAACAACTTTGGGATCGGCACTTGGTTTTGTCTTAATTTCCAATGAAGTGCGCTTGTTTCCATAACCGATTAAGTCACGCACAAAATCCAGAGGAAGGAAGACATAGTTTTCATCGAAATTTTTCTCAATCATAAACACCGCGCCCGGTTCAATGTTTTTAACACTGTAAAGTTTGGACGGATCAATTGTTGCTCCTTTTATATTCTTGATGTAAAATACCTGAAGCGGATAAATATTTTCCTTTATTCCAATCGACAAAGAATATTGCACGCCCCGCCCAATTATCGCGTAGTTAGAGAGAGAGTCTCTCAACTTCAATTCACCGTCCACGATATGCTCATCAATGCGATGTTGATCGATAAAACTGTCACTTACGCCTTTCATCGTTACAACCATATCTGCATCGCGATAACGGAGATATGCGTAATCTTCAATTACTTCGGTAATAACCTCTACACCTTCAATGGACCGGAGTGTCGAGAGCATTTTTGGGGAGACCTCAAAAGACTTGCCTTTCGTAGCTTCAATTTTTATTTCAGGATCGAAGCTGTTATAAAGAGTTGATAGTAAATGGCCAAAACCATTAAAAACAGAAAGAACGATAATAAGTGCTGCTGTAGAAAAGGCCACACCTACCATTGACAGAATAGAAATGATGTTGATGAAATTTTTTTTCCTCTTTGAAAGAAAATATCTGCGGGCAATGAAGAGAGGAAGATTCATTCAAACTCTGATTGATTAATCCTTTTCTTCTTTGGGAATGTTGAGGCTTTTGATGAGGTCTTCTATCCGCTGAGCGTTCTCTTCCACTTCGTCAATATAAAAAACAAGTTCCGGAATAATCCTGGCTTGATTGCGAATGCGATCGCCCAAAGCCTTGCGTATCTCGCCTTTGTGTAAATTGATATTTGATAAAACAGCATTCTTATCCTTGGCCAGCGTCATGCTGAGGTAGATTTTCGCTACACTTAAATCCGGACTCATCTTCACTTCGGCAATTGAAATAAACGCGTTGCCAATAATGCCACGCTTGTCGCGAAGGAATATGTCGCTCAATTCCTTCTGAATCAGTTTGCCATACTTCTGTTGTCTTAAACTCATGCTTCAAAGATACAAAACACAAGCCTCACAATTGTTATTAACCATTTTAAACCAACCCGCAATTTTGGTTTATTTGCGAAACTAAATTTTTCACTTGCTACGCTTCTTTAAAATAAATGACCCCTATCGATTAGTAGCTGTGTTGCTTTTCGCGGGCCTTCTAAGCATTCCGCTTTTTGTTTCGCCCGAGGCAATTACAATTCAGCAGCTAAAAGATTTTGTTTTGGGGGAAGCTGTTACAGAT
>CAZNCO010000323.1:0-5789 GCA_964571345.1 uncultured Ohtaekwangia sp. | reverse complement strand
CAAGCTTTCCAGTATGAGATAGAGAATGGCGCCAGCGAGACAGGCCGTAGCGTAAACGTCTTTGCTGAAAATGATTGGGGTCTTATTCGTAAGCGTGTCTCTGATAACACCGCCCATCACTGCTGTAAAAACTCCCATGATGGCGGCAATCTCAGGTCTTACTTCCAGGCTTAGACTTTTCTCTACGCCCACAATTGTAAACAAAGCGATGCCGATCATGTCAAAAACCACCATGATTTTTCGAAGCTTGATAACCCAGTTGAAAAAAGCAAGAGATGTGACTACACCCAGCAGGATAGCATAGAGAACGTTTATGTCATTAATCCATACCAGTGGATAGCTACCCAACAGGATGTCGCGCAAACTGCCACCGCCAATGGCCGTTACAAAACCGGTAAAAGTGGCCCCAAACCAGTTTCTGTCTTTGTCATCTGTAGCCAGAACACCCGAGATGGCGAAAAAATAGGTTCCGGCAAGCTCTGCTAGATATTGAATAGTCATTGGAAGGATTTTCAAAACTAAGAAATGAACAGAACGTGTAAAATTGAACAAAGATTACAGTATCAGCCACTAGTGCCTGTAGTAAATTACATTTTGTTTTAGTTCAAAACAGCCATTAAAAATTCTGAAAAGGAATCAAAGCAGGCCGCAAAAAGTCTTCGTTTTTTTCAGGAAACGATTGTATAAACTGTTTATCGAATTGTTATTAAAATGTTCTTAAGATTTAAAAGCGGGAGGTGAATTTTTGAAAGTGAAAAAGGATATTTTTGCCTGCTTAATTTTAAAGGCTAAACACAAAAAATTTATGAGGAAACATCTACTAACAACACTAGCTGTTATGCTCATGTGCCTGGGGGCTTGGGCACAAGGTGTAACAACGGCCACATTTAGTGGTTTCGTGAAAGACGGCAAAGGCGGAGTTGGTCCAGAGGCGGTAAAAGGTGCATCTAATGCAGGGCTACCCGGTGCAAACATCGTTGCCGTTCACCAACCAACCGGTGCAGAATACATCACCGTAACACGTGCTGACGGAAGGTTTATTATTCCGAATGCTCGCGTAGGCGGTCCTTACAAAATCACCGCATCTTTTGTTGGTTATGAAACGCAGGTGAAGGAAAACCTTTATCTCGAGCTTGGAAATACAACAAACGTTGACTTTGTTTTGACAGAGAGCGGAACCCAACTCTCTGAAGTTGTGGTAACAGCCGCCAAAGACCCGGTCATGAACTCTGAGCGCACCGGTGCGGCTACGAACATATCAAATCAAGTGATCACTCGCCTCCCAACTATTACAAGAAGTTTCAACGACTATGTGCGGATGACGCCCCAGGCAAACGGTAATGGTTTTGCCGGAAGAAGTGATGGTTACAACAACATCACAGTAGATGGCGCTTTGTTTAATAACGCGTTCGGTTTGTCTGGAACCGTAGGTGGCCAGACTAACGCTCAGCCTATCAGCTTGGATGCGGTAGATCAGATTACTACCTCCGTAGCTCCTTATGATGTAACACAGGGAAGTTTTACAGGGGCAGGTGTTAACGTGGTAACAAGAAGCGGAACCAACAACGTAGAAGGTTCAGTTTATTACTTCACGAAGAATCAAAATTTCGTTGGAAGCAAAATTGGAGATGCTTCAAATCCTTACAGCAATTTCACTTTTAACAACATGGGTTTCCGCTTGGGAGCACCGATCATTAAGGATAAACTTTTCTTTTTTGCTAATTACGAGAGGGAGCGGCAAACTGTGCCCGGCACTACGTTCTCAGCGTCTAACGGAAGCAACTCCGGATCTACAGTGTCTCAGGTGAGGGCATCAACATTAGATTCTCTTTCTAACTTCCTTCAGAGTAACTATGGATACAACCCAGGTCCTTATCAAGGCTATGACTTGTTGCAAAACAGTGATAAAGCAACTTTCAAGATAGACTGGAACATTAGTAGCAATCACAAGTTCAGTATCAAATACAACTACCTGAAGTCATATAAAGACCAAACTCCGAGTGGCAGTGGTAACCCGTTTGGTGGAAGAAGCCCGAGTCAATATGGACTACCTTTCTTAGGGGCTTATTATCGCATTAACAATAACCTTAATTCAGTTATTGCTGAATTGAACAGCACCTTTGGCACACGGTTTTCCAATAAGTTTCAAATTGGATACACAGCCTTCCGTGATTTCAGAGAAACCCCAACTTCAAGTGGAGTGTTTCCGTTGGTTGATATTGCAAACGGCTCAGGGCAAAATCTGACGTCCTTCGGATATGAACCTTTTTCTGCAAACAATATTCTAAATACGAATGTATTCCAGGTGTCTGATCAATTTGATATATACAAGGATAAGCACACGATCACAGTTGGTACTTATAATGAGTTCTATCATTTTGAAAACGGATTTGATCCAAATTACTATGGACTCTATACGTTCAATTCCCTTTCTGATTTCTATGCAAGTGCCGCTGGTACAGCAGGAAAAATTAGAACCTACAACCTAGGTTATTCTACTTCTCCGGATGGATCTTTTCCTCTTGTTAAAATAGATCCTTTTCAGCTGGGCTTCTATGCTCAGGATAAGTACGAGGTGAATCAACGCTTAAATGTGACGCTAGGGATTCGGGCAGATATACCCGTAATTAATGCTACGATCGCTGAGAATACACAAGCAGACACATATCAATTTGCAGAAGGGCAAACCATTCATACTAGCAATGTTCAAAAGTCGGCATTGTTGTGGTCACCCCGCGTTGGTTTTAACTGGGATGTTTTTGGAGATCGTTCTACCCAGATCAGAGGCGGATCAGGAATCTTTACAGGTCGTGTTCCCTATGTTTGGATTTCTAACCAGGCAAGTAACAATGGTTTGTTATTTAATGCGTTGTCCTATTCAGGCGCAGGATTTCCTGCAAACTTTACATTTAGCCCGAATGTTGATGCTTATCGCCCGGGAAAGAATGGAAACCCCCCCGCATCCAGCGCGCCATCTTATAACCTTGCTGTAACGGATCAGAACTTCAAATTCCCGCAAGTTTGGAGAACCAATATCGCGATTGATCAGAAGTTGCCTGGTGGAGTAGTCGGATCGTTGGATCTTGCTTTTACACAGGATATTAATGCGGTGTATCATCGCAACATTAATTTGCCTACACCTTCTTTCAACGCAAATGGCGCGGACAACAGACCTATATTTTATAAGACGTTCCCAAGTGCGGTTACGAACAGCACAAACAACACCCGGATAAATACGAATGTCACAGATGCTATTTTGATGAGCAATACAAACAAGGGATATAGCTACTTCATAACAGCTCAATTCAAAAAGACATTTAAATTCGGATTAGATGCGATGGTGGCCTACACCTATACAGATGCCCGTTCTGTAAATGATGGCGGATCGATTGCACAATCAATCTGGCGAGACCGCCCGGTTTCTGGGAATCCAAATGACAACGTGTTGAGCTATTCTAATTACCTTTTGACAAACAGAATCATCGCGTCATTAAATTATAGAAAAGAATACGCAGGACATTTTGCTACAAGCGTTGGTGCGTTCTACACACTAGCTCAATCAGGCAGGTTCTCCTATGTTTATCAAGGAGATATGAATGGAGACAATACAGGAGGCAATAACGATTTAATGTATATACCTCGCAATCAAAGTGAAATCCTTTTGGTAAATGATGGAGCAAACCACACAGCTGCTCAACAGTGGGCAGAATTGGATGCATATATCAACCAGGACTCCTATTTGAGCTCTCGTAGAGGTCAGTATGCAGAAAGAAATGGAGGAATTCAGCCTTGGAGAGGCACTCTTGATATTAGAATCCTGCAGGATTTTTATATCGAAGTTGGAAAAGAAAAGAAACATAGAAATACCTTACAGCTTAGCGTAGATATTTTCAATTTCGGAAACATGCTCAACTCAAACTGGGGTGTTTACCAGATTCCAAACCGCGCCAATCTACTTACTTTCAAAGGCTATGATGCGAACAAAACACCTCAATTCATTTTCCCTTACTTGAACAGTGCTACTCAAACACCGCTTACCAGCACATTCAGGAACGATCTTGGATTACTTTCCCGCTGGCAGATGCAAGTTGGTGTGAGATATATCTTTAACTAGAACTGATTTTGTTGCTAATCAAAAAAGGCTCCTTCACAGGAGCCTTTTTTATTTTCTCCTGATTGACTATCTTCCAAAATGGCTTGGAGGATGTATTTTGTTTTCTTCTTGTTTTGCCTCTTTCGGTGCAGCCCAATGGCGGAAGAAGATACCTTTGCCAAAGAGCCCGCTGTTTTACGTGACCTGGCAGACATCCAAAAGGAAAAATCCCTTTCTGTTTTAGTCGATAATAATTCGGTTAGCTATTTCATTTACCGCGGTAGCCCTATGGGCTACGAATACGAGTTGCTGCAGCGCCTGGCAGGTTATTTAAAGGTAAAGCTTAAGATCAAAGTCATCTCAGGAATTGAAGAAGCATTTGATAAACTCAATAAAGGAGAAGGAGATATCATTGCTTTTCCTCTTACCATTACCGAAGAACGCAAAGCTTATCTTGCGTTCACCGATCCATTTTTTAGCACGCACCAGGTTTTGGTTCAAAAGAAGCCAGCAAACTGGCGTATGCAGCCTCCCGAGCTAATCGAAAAAAGATTGCTTCGCGATACCTCCAAACTTGTTGGAAAGGAAGTGTATGTAAAAAAGCGTTCTGCTTTTAAAGATCGCATGGTAGAAATGTCAAAACATTTGGGAGGCAGCATCCTGATCAAAGAAGATAGTGCAGATGCAGAAACAGAATCACTCATTCAGAAAGTAGCCACAGGCGAAGTCAGGTATGCCGTAGCCGATTATGCTTTGGCTCAGGTGAACTCACTTTATTACCCAAACATAGACATCAATACTCAGCTGAGCGAGCCTCAGGGAATTGCCTGGGGTGTGAGAAAGAATTCTATTGAACTGTTGAAGTCAATTAATTTTTGGATTCAAAAAATTAAAAAGAATGGAGTTCACCAGGTGGTGTATGACAAATATTTTAACAGTCCACGCTTTTCGCTGACACTGGTATCGAGCGACTACTCGTCATTAACAGGCGACAAACTTTCACCGTACGACAAACAATTGAAGGAAGCTTCGGAGATGCTGGGTTGGGATTGGCGCTTGCTGGCTTCGGTGGCCTACCAGGAATCGAACTTTGATCCGAACGTGAAATCGTGGGCGGGTGCTGTAGGATTGATGCAAGTAATGCCGGTGACAGCGCAGTTTTTCGGCATCAACAATGTGTGGGATCCCAAACAAAATATGTTCGCGAGTGCACGCTTCTTTAAATTTCTTGACGACTATTGGAGGAAGACCGTGCCCGATGACACCGAGCGACTAAAATTTGTTCTTGCCTCTTATAATGTCGGCCTTTCGCATGTGATTGACGCACAAAAATTAGCATTAAAGTATAAGCACAAAGGCGATGTGTGGGATAATGAAGTCGAGTTTTTTCTTCAGCAAAAGTCAAATCCAAAATACTATCGCGATGCCCTTGCCGCTGCCGGCTATTGCCGGTGTAATGGCCCTGTCATTTACGTAAAGCAGGTGTTGGAACGATTTGAAGAATATAAAATTCACATCGCTGCATAAGCTGTGAGATTACAACTGGTCTACGATCTTTTTTAAATCCATCGACTGCCACGTTTTCGCGATGTTGGGCTCCTTCATCACCAGGTCCATAATTTGTTTTTGCTTCTGCCCGGTTTTGTACGCATACGAATAGGGAATGTCCTCCCTGAAGGTGACCATGGTGTAAAGC
>CAZNCO010000322.1:0-5790 GCA_964571345.1 uncultured Ohtaekwangia sp. | reverse complement strand
GGTCATTACCTGTTCGCCATGTGTTCGGGCGCAGAAACATTTGATATCGCTCTTGCAGCACAGGGTCAGGATATTGAAAGTGAAATGAGCGAAGGTGCCGGTGTTGAACTTGATTATTCCAAATCTCTTGCCTTCGAAAATTTTGAACTGCAGGGAGGAGGTCGCAATTTTTCTGATATCAACACAGGTGGTTGGGGATGGGGGAGCGATTCAGGGAATGATTTTTTCAGATTGTTTCAATTCTCTGCCAAGTGGGACGTGGTTCCTTCACTGCTCACACAAAATCATGAACATGTCATTCGCGATTTTAGCGGTCTCACCACTGCGTTCAATTCATCACGCATAAAATCAGAAGTGCTGGTGATGGCTGAAAACAAACAAAAGCCAAACGTGCGATACATTTATGGCGAAGTAGGTAAAGGACATTTTACATACTACAGTGGTCACGATCCTGAAGGCTCATTTGGAGGAGGTAGGGGAGGCGGTGGCAGAGGTGGTCGTGGCATGCCACGCAAAACAGATTTGAGTTTGTATCCGCATTCTCCCGGCTATCGACTCATCCTCAACAATGTGTTGTTTCCTTCCGCGCATAAGAAAAGGCAGAAGACATAAACTTCCCTCATGATTGCATTCGTCAATCAATAGTACTTAAGGAATTTGATCCCCAGATTGAATTATTATTTTTCTCTCCAAAACTTATCTGATTGTCTTCGGAAAAAACATAACGAACTCAAGAAAACTTCGTTTGTGTTTTCACCTCTTCAAATATTCTTTAATATCGTTTTAATGGATTAAACGTTGCTATAATCAGTCAATTATTATTTTCATATATTAGACTGTCCTCGAAAGCAAATCAATAGTTGCCGAAACACGTATTGATCAATAAAAGATGAAGACAACTCCGTTAAAAATCTCCGCTCTATTAGTTGTTATTTTCTGTGCAAATACTTTTGTTCTTGCTCAAGAAACCAGAGCCATTCGAGCACAGTTGGTGGATAGTAAAACGGGAAGTCCCATTCCTTTTGCTACCGTTAGAATCTTAAAGAATAACTCTTTGTTAGGCGGTGTAGTAAGTAATACGGATGGCGACTTTCAGATTCCAATACGGTACCATACTTTCCAAAACTCGATTGTAGTAACATGCATTGGCTATTCAAACCTTAGCATGAAAATGAGTGAGTTGCTTGCGGATAAAATAAATGTCATCAAACTGAGAGAGGCTTCAACGCAATTAAAAGAAGTAACGGTTCGATCCAAGCGAGAAAAGAAACTCAATGCTTTTAAGATTGTTAAATTAGCTATTGATAGCATACCGAAGAATTATCCATCTAAACCTTATTCATACCTGGCCTACTATCGCGATTACCAAAAGGAAGAAAATGAATATGTGAACTTAAATGAGGCTCTGATTCGAGTTTTTGATGACGGTTTTGACACAAATGATTTCGAGTCAACAAAGATCAAACTTTATCAATACCACGCAAACACGGATTTCAAGACCGATTCCTCAGCCGCTCTCGCGTATGACAATAATAATTTTGGAGGTAATAAATTTATCCCAACGGTTACGGTAACTTCATTTGGCGGAAACGAATTGTCGTTGCTCCGGATACACGACCCCGTGCGCAACAATCAAGTAATGTCGTTCTCATTTGTAAATAGATTAAGAGACGACTTTTTGCGAAATCATAGATTCAGGTTACTTGAGAATGTCTACCTGGATAACACACCCCTTTACCATATATCTTTTGAGTCTATATTTTTTATTGCAGGGCGAGATCATTTTGCGAAAGGCGAAATATTTATCGAAGCTGATAATTTCGCCATTCATAAGTTTGTGTACTCAACGTATTTGAGAGAGGCTCGTCAGGAACGGTTGCTTTACAAAGTTCAGATTGAATACGCCAGAGCAGGCTCGTTGATGCACCTGAACTATATTTCATTCAACAACTTTTTCAAATCAAAATATGATGATGGTTTTAAAGCCACTGACGTAACGTATAATCCCACGATCAATGCGTTTGTTGTCACTTTCAACAGAGTTCCTCAAGCAAAAAGCGCCATGACCCGTAACAACTACGATTTTACATTTGACAAATGGCCTATGATCATTGATCATGTAGAGTTATCCCCCGACAATCCGAAGCAAGTTTACATCTTTATCCAAAATGCAAAGGATTTCAATTTCAAAGTGAAACCGTCTGATTTAGCAAAGATGGAAAAGAAGATGGATGCGAAGTTCATGCATATTAAAGACATTGATGGGAATGTAATTAACGAGGTAAAATATAAACAAGTATCTCAATTTCGTGAGCTTTTCATGCAGAGACTAGATTCTGTTAGTCGTAAGCCTTTCGCAGGTTTTATTGTATCAAATGTTCCACTGCGGTCAAACCAGGTTTATACAAAAGAATTGAAAGATGCGTCAAATTATTGGATGAATACACCTTTAAAAAATAATGCTGATTGGGTGATACATCATGGAAAGAATCCTGAGCAAGGCGATTCAACAACTAAAGAAAGAAAAGACCAAGAAGCTGTATTAGCTGTTCAACCTAGAGAAAAAATTACACCCCATCATCGGGATATTTCTATTTTGGAAGAGAAGGTGTATGTGCAAACCGATAAACCTTATTATTACCCTGGAGAAAGAATATGGTTAAAAGCCTATATGAATTATCGTGCGCCATTTTGGAGAGATTCTCTGAGCAAAGTGTTGTACGCTGAGCTGATTAATCCAGAGGGAAAGATTTCGCAGTCACTAACGTTATGGATCGATAATGGAGTTGCTTATGGAGACATTCGCCTCCCGGCATCCACTGTGCCGGGAAATTATTTTCTTCGGGCTTACACCAATTGGATGCGAAACTTTGGCGACAAAGACTTCTTTGTGAAGCCAGTCAGAATATTTGATTTATATGAACAACCCAAGGGAAACTATGCGGATACTGTGCAAGGCGAAGTTTCTCCTGGATTGAGGGTACAAACACAAAAACTAAAATACAAACCACGGGAGGAAGTGAAGTTGGAAATAACGCTCAGCGATCAGGATAAAAATCCATTGGGTGCAAACTTATCAGTATCGGTAACCGATATGACCCGGGTGATGCCAGTTCGCTGGGAAAAGAACATTGTCAAAAATTATTCCCTGGATAGTGTGAGATCTTTGGTCAAAGCCGATTCCACTTTACACCCAATAGAATTTGGAATCAGCATGAAGGGCGAGTACTTCAATAAAAAAGCAAAATCACTCAAGACAAAACTCATGGTGATAGAAATGAAAGGCAAGAAGCTGGAAGATTTCCTCTCTAGTCAATCCGATGACAAAGGCAGATTTTGGATAACCGGACTTCAATTTAGTGATTCAGCCAGCGTGGGTATTAAAGTCGACAACCCAAGTGTGCGTGGAGCAAAATTTGAAATTTATCCCAGGGAAATACCTTCTACATCAAACATTACATCTGACTCAATTCTTGAAGTAAAGTCGAATGACAAAGTCATGAGCGTTTACACCGGTAATGATTTGGAAAAGGATGTCACATTATTGAAGGAAGTAGTTGTCGAAGGCGTGAGGATAAGAGAAAGACCTGTTGACCCCATGTATGGCGCGGCTGATTTTTCTATACCATCGGAAGACATTGCGCGAACAAATGACCTGGCAATGACA
The DNA here is from genome assembly GCA_964571345.1 of uncultured Ohtaekwangia sp. Lineage (GTDB taxonomy): Bacteria > Bacteroidota > Bacteroidia > Cytophagales > Cyclobacteriaceae > ELB16-189. Next base: position 2,123 of record CAZNCO010000322.1, on the reverse strand, counting down.
ATTATCACCCGAATACCTGGCCTTGCGACTATGAGCACATCAAGTTTTAATTCTCAGCCGCCATTGGTGATCATTGATGGTGTTCGGGTAAACTTAAATGAGGAACATGATAGTGATCCTACTGCTAAATTTGGTTTTAATGAATTCATGGCTGCCTTGAGCAGAATCAATGTTTATCAGATTGAAAGGATCGATTTTTTTAAATATGGTAATTCAGCTTTTTACGGAACTGCAGGTGGAAATGGAGTATTGATCATTCATACCAAGAAGGCAAGCTACGACAACACGAAAAAAGCATTGGGAACTATTGACCAGAAATCGTTTCAGACTTTTAAAGTAGAGGGATATTCGCCCACTGGCACTTTTACTTCACCAGACTATAGCCAAAAAGAAAGCTCAACTCAACTTGATTATCGTTCCACCATTTTATGGCAACCGGAAGTGAAGCTCGAAGATGATGCAGGCAGGGCGACCCTGCATTTCTATACAGCCGACCTGCCGGGCATGTATCGCATTGTGGTGGAGGGTGTAACTTCTGACTTTATACCTGTGCGATGTGTGAAGTTTATAGAAGTGAGCGAACCTGATTAACTAAGATCACATACTTGATATCCACAACGACATGATGAATTGGACAACTCGATTTATAGGAGCGCTGTTCTTGATTTTGATGTTTCAGCATCCGGCAAAAGCACAGCTGAAGGAAAATGGAAATATTGAACTACCCATTGAAAACGAGCAATATCATTACATGCCATTCTCCCTGGAATCAGAAGGAATATTGCTTTACCGGGAATTGAGGATTAAATCTTCAAATGTATTTGAGCTTATAAGAGTAGATACATCCCTAAAAGTGGTATGGCGTGGTGGGATCAACCTGAAAGAGAATAGCAAATACCAGAGCGCGAAAATTTTTAACCATCATATCTGGATGCTTTTCAGAAATGAGAAGGGTCCATACGACTATCAGCTTTATGATATTGATATTACCGATGGACGTTACAAAATGATAAACATCAATGAAAAGGATTCTTTTACACCTTCAAGTTTCCTGCTGCGAAGGGATTTCATTTTGATTGCAGGTACGCAGTCAAAACGGTCTGTCTTTCTTTACCATTCTTTACGGGATCATAGGTCTCACTTCCTGTCGGGTTTTACTGATACTAAAAATGAAATCAATCAAGTTAGCTTAGATAGCGATGGCAATATTGAAATTATTTTAACTGCGAGGAGCCGGAAACAGAATGCCCTTTCTCTTCTCAAATTTGATTCAGCAGGATCCTTTATTTCGGAAGTCGTCATACAATCAGAAAAACATAATTTCTCTTCTGCAAAACTGATTCATGCCTCTTCAAAAAAGCGAATACTTTTCGGAACCCATTATAGACTGAAAGATAAATCCAAAGGAGTGTTTTCTGCCGTGTTGGACTCAGCCAATCAGACGAAATTAAAGTATTACTATTTTGAGCAATTAAGACATTTTACAGAAGGTTCCGGTGACATCAATTCGGCCAGCAAGGCTTCTAAAAATTTAAAACAGAATTTCTATTTGCAGCAGCCATATAACCAGCAAGGGCAAGTTGTTGTTGTTGCCAATTCGTTTATTCCTGTTTTCAATAAGCCTGTGCCGCAATACCGATCGTCAATTGCTGCCGCCCGATTGGATTCGGTATTGTTGCAGGATGTGTACGGTCCGTTATCTGCCTATAAGCTCGGCAGAGCCGTCATTTTGCATTTTGATGGTGACGGAAAACTAGTTGCTGATGATAGCTTTTCTCTATTAACTACCTCGTCTCAGCTTGAGAATGCTATTACATTTTTTGTTGACTCAGATAAGAATTCTTTCTTTTTCCTGAAGGACAATAGTGTTGTTTCAAAGGTTCAGACTGATGGACAACTTGTGAGCAATGCACCGTGGCGTCCCACCACATCGTTTTCCTCAACGATTAACAACAGAAAAATAAGATTACGAGAACTCCATCCTTGGTATAAAGACTATATGCTCTGCACAGGTGTTATTTCTGGTTCTACCAACGATACCTACATTCCAAAACCCACCTTTCAATTTTCGTTATGGAAATTGAAAGTAGAATGAAGTCATCGAAGAAGAGGTGCTTACATAC
>CAZNCO010000321.1:0-5795 GCA_964571345.1 uncultured Ohtaekwangia sp. | reverse complement strand
GCACTCTCCGTGTTCGTACGGATTGAGCGTGCCCGGGTCGATATTGATATACGGGTCAAATTTTTGGATGGTGACGCGAAAACCTCTGGACTGAAGCAACTTGCCGAGAGATGCGGCAATAATGCCCTTTCCTAAGGAGGAGGTTACGCCACCGGTAACAAAGATGTATTTTACAGAAGACATGGGGATGCAAAAAATCCGCGCAAAGGTAGCGTATTTGCTCCGCCCGGAAAGAAAATTTTTCAGGTTTGGGAAAAGATTTGTCCCCCTGTCTGCCGATCAGCAACTATTTCTTTAAGTGGGTGATAGTTAGCTTATTTTGATTACAGATTTGCATTTATACCCGGGCTGCTATTGCCTTACTTTAGACTCTTGCGTGGTCTTGGCGTATTTTGCTACGGCCACTACACAAACTATTTTCCATTTGCCATCTTTCTTTTCCAGCACCCGTACCTGATGGGTTTCATCGTGTTCAATTTCGTCAATCACCTTTTGTAAAAAACGAACATAGGCACCGTTGCCATAGATTCTAATTTCAAGCCACTCGTTTTTGATCTCCGCTTTGGAGGGCTTTGAATTTTTAAAATAGGAAGCAAATGTCTTGTTGAGGCTATCCCATCCTTCAATATAGCTGGCTGACGTAGTGTCTGAATAGGACCAATAGGTGTAGGGCGCTTTGAGCCAATTGTCGGCCCACTTTGCCTGGTCTACATTAAAAAATGCAATGGTTTCCTTGGTGATCACTTCTTTTATCGCATCCTCATCTTTCTTTTGAGCCATCCCATTCAAAAAGAGAAATAAAAAAGCGACAACCAAGAGCTGAAATTTTTGATGGGTTTTCATATGCGCGGGGTTTAATTGTCTAAGTGAAATATACTAAAAAAGGTGGAAGACACGGATAAAGGGCTGTCAATATTTTCTTCAAAACATGATGAATATCATATGGTAATTACATTACTATCACGTAGTTTAGGAAACAAAAGACATAACCCACACACCCTTATGCTAACGGACGAGAAACTTATTGATATCAAAAAGCACCTGGTAAAGCCAGGCAAGGATATCTTATTGAAAGACTTTGATACGAAATACAGAGGCAAGGAATTAAATAAGAAAGATTCGGAGCAACTGCTGGAAGAAGGCCGCAAGCACCTGGCCGAAGTGCAGGATAAATTGTATGCGCACAACAAGTACAGTGTGCTGATTGTGCTGCAGGCCATGGATGCGGCAGGAAAAGACGGAGCGGTGAAACACATCATGTCGGGATTTAATCCACTGGGTGTGAAAGTTTACAGCTTTAAGGCACCCAACTCGCACGAGCTTGATCATGATTATTTCTGGCGGCATGAGCTGGCGCTGCCGGCACGCGGTGAAATTGCGATTCACAACCGGTCGCACTACGAAAATGTGCTCGTAACCAAAGTGCACCCGGCCTGGATACTCAATGAAAATATTCCGGGTGTCGATTCCATCGATAAGATCGACAAGAAATTTTGGGCAAGGCGCTATAAGCAGATCCGCAGGTTTGAAAAAAACCTGGCCGACAACGGTATGGTGATCATGAAATTCTTTTTGCACGTATCGAAGAAAGAGCAAAAGAAAAGATTCCTGGAGCGCATCGAAGATCCGGGCAAGAACTGGAAGTTTTCTTTGTCAGATCTGAAAGAGCGTGCTTATTGGAATGAATATCAAAATGCTTACAGCGAAGCCCTGAGTGCTACCTCTACTGACTATGCTCCGTGGTTTGTAATCCCAGCGGATGACAAGTGGTATGCGCGTCTTGCGATTGCCTCGATCATCAGCCGTGAGTTTGCCAAGCTGAACATCAACTACCCGGTAGTGAGCGAAGCACAGAAGCAAGAATTACAAAAGGCAAAAATTCAGTTGATGGGAGAGGAAAATGGTCAGGCCGATCATGAACCTAAGCCTAAAAAGAAAAAGGCAAAGAAGGTAGAGCAAGAGAAATAAGTTGGTTTTACTTGAAGCAAAACAGAGGCTGATGGAAATTGGCCTCTGTTTTTTTTATCTCACAACTGTTTTGAACCACATAGACACATAGGAACATAGAATATGCACATAGATAAAGCCTATGTGAAAAACTATGTGTACTATCTGCCTATGTGGTTCCAAAATTCTTGCTGCGAAGAGTTTGTAATGACGTCTGCCTTCGACAGGCCTTCGACAGGCCTTCGACAGGCTCAGGCTGACAAGCTCACAAATAGTTTGAAACACATAGAAATAGATAAGGCCTATATGAAAACTTATGTGTGCTATCTGCCTATGTGGTTCCAAAAATTCTTGCTGCGACCAACTTGTAATGACGTCTGCCTTCGACAGGCCTTCGACAGGCTCAGGCTGACATACCTCATAACTATTTTGAAACACATAGGGACATAGGAACATAGAAATATATAAAGCCTATGTGAACACCTATGTGTGCTATCTGCCTATGTGGTTCCCAAAATTTTTGCTGCGAAGAGTTTGTAATGACGTCTGCCTTCGACAGGCCTTCGACAGGCTCAGGCTGACATGATACCTATGTGAAAACTTATGTGTGCTATCTGTCTATGTGGTTTCGATTGAATCATATCTTTCATACGTGGGGTTGCCGGAACGCGCACAAAACCATCCGCTCCGTCAGTCCGGCAAGACAGAATATTTAGTTGGAGTCGGCCTTCGACAGGCTCAGGCTGACAAGCTCAGGCGACATGACATGTATTCGAAAACTGAATCACACAAGCGCCAGCACTTTGGCAGCGCCTGCGCGTGGCACTTGCTGGATGGAGCCATCTGATTGCACCTGGCCATAGCGAATGCCCACCGAAAGCAACAGGCTGCAATTCTCGTCTGGCAGCGGTGAAGGTAATTTTATGGTGAGGGTAGCTTCTTCGCTGGCACTGGCCGTGGGAGTCCACGCAGTGGTAGCCATTGAAAACTGGATCATCTCATATTCGGGTGACGAAGGCACATACTTGTCTTTCTTAAAAAACAGATCGGGCACCACCCCCAACACCGCCACCATGCTATAATAGGGACGACCGGCAGGGAAGAAATTCACCAGGGGCAGCAACGCAGGCACTACAATAGTAGCGGCAGCATCGGTGCGCACGAACGTAGTTTTTAGTGATGTGCGCAGCACCGTATCAAACGGAGTGGCTTTGTTTAAAGAGAACCCTTCCAGCAGATGCCGTGCGCGGGAGAGCTGCACATGGCGCTGGCCCCAGGCACTGGCGGTGTCCAGCTCCTGCACCGGCTTGAGCAACGCATTGAGCGGGCCTGCAATGTTGTAATCGGCCACGGCCTTCTGTGGCCACAACATGCGCATGATCCGCTTGCTCATGGAGGCACGACCGCTAAACTCCGCATTGTTTCTGCGAACCCCTGCAAAGGCAGCCGAAGTTTTGATTTGCTTACGCGTGGTGCCGCCCTTGCTGCGCACGATGATTTTGTCAGACCCCGGCAGGCGATAGGCGATCACATCGCCAACCGTGCCCGTGAATTGCAGCGATTGAGACAACTTTCCCATAGGCTATTTGTGGATTTAAGAGGTGAATGTAGCTAATTAAACAGATATTAAAAATGTAGTTAACCCGTAGTTGATCCGTATCTTATAAAATACGGGTTTGATACGGGTTTGATACGGATCAACTACGGGTTTGATACGGGTTTGATTTGTATTAAATTTAAAAAAGACTAAACGGAAGCCAGCAAAAAAGGAGGTGCTTAACCTTTAATCTCTGCATCACTTCGTTTTTTTTTTGACGGTTGGGAGACGCATGCCGTTGCGGAGAGGTTGACTACCTTTCAGTATATCCGTTTACAAACGTTTATAATCGTTTATATACGTGTGTTCTTAGAATGTTTTCGTTTGAATTGGCGAGTGTTGCAGTCATGGAATCAATTATTCTTACCCCTCAATGGCATGATGAGCAACTTTGCATTGCCATTCGCGGCAAACTGCGTGGGCAGGCCTTTAGCGTTGTAAACAATATTGGTGGCCGCGCTTATTCAAAAACGCACGGCTGCTACCTGGTGCCGTTCAGCAAAGAATTGCTGCTGACACTAAAAGATCAACTGAGCCGGTTTGCCCCGGTGCACCTGGACGGGTGGGGCCAAAAAGGCAAGCCTTTGCCCGATGTGCTGGAGAAGGCCTGGGTAAAGGCGCCTGCCACTTACCACGAAACTCTTGTGCGCCTGCGCTATTCGGATGCCACACGCGAGAATTACGAGATCCAGTTTAGAAAATTTCTGGGTTTTATTTATCCGCGCACGGCTGATGACATCACGCAGCAGGATATTCACCAGTACCTGTATTACCTGGTGAACGAAAAGCACGTAAGCTACTCCACCCAAAACCAGGCGATCAACTCGATTAAATTCTATCTGGAGTGGGTGAAGAAAGAGCAACGGCAGGTTTACCAGGTAGAACGCCCGCGTGCCGAACATACTTTGCCTACGGTGCTGAGCGAACCCGAAGTGATGGAGATGCTGCGTGTTACTGTTAATCTAAAACACAGGTGCATCCTGTGCATGATTTATTCTGCAGGGCTGCGCAGGGGAGAGCTGCTGAAACTGAAGCCGGCCGACATTGATCATGCACGTAATATGATTATGGTGCGCGGAGGCAAAGGCCATAAAGACAGGGTAACTTTGCTATCGCAGGTGGCGTATTCGCTGTTGCTCAAATACCTGGAGATTTATCAACCGAAGGAATATCTTTTTGAGGGAGAGGATGGCAAACCGTATGGAGATCGCAGTGTGAATAATATTGTAAAAAGGGCAGCGCAAAAAGCGGGTATTGTAAAGAAGGTAAGTCCGCACACACTAAGGCACAGCTTTGCTACCCATTTGCTGGAGCATGGCACAGACTTGCGATACATACAGACGCTGCTGGGCCATGAGAGCAGTAAGACTACCGAGCGCTATGCACACGTTACAAAAAAGGGTTTTGAGCAGCTGATAAGTCCTTTGGATAATTTGTTTCAAAGATCTACCTTGACCAAGGCAATAGAGCAGTATATGCCATAATAGGCATATACTGAGACGTTGTGGGCCATGGCTACTCGAACAAACAGAATGACACAACTGACAATCATACTTTTTTTAGTTGGACTGACTCCGTTGACAACTTGGGGCCAGACGACCAACGGATTGAAGATTGACGGAAAGAAAGTCGTATTCGCGGACGGATATGTTTTCGAGACTAACATTTTCAATCTGGGCTACATTGGACAACTAAGAGCTTTAAAGAAAAAGCCGTTTTTGATTTTGACTGGTGTACAATGCGAAGGATGTGACGCATCAGTTTCAATCTACATAGTCAGTCCCTCAGACGGGCAATTAAAAACTGAGGACTCACAAACCCGTTACGGTTTACCAGGACGAGTTAGGACTTACGATACAAATGAGCTAATCTATATAGGCAAGGCCTATTGGGGAGAAGTGCTCCCAAAACGATTCGGAGTCATATGGTTTCAAAAACAACTCAACGACAAAAAGGAATGGATTGAATCAGTCTACTTTGCAGAGTTAAAAGACGACTTGATCAAAGGAGAAGTTATCAAAGCTGACATCAAAGAGACCTTGGCGCAAGTGGACAAAAAACTTGCTTGGGAAATAGAAGGTGGCGACATGACCAGTGAACCATAGACACTCGGGGGACGCCACGGCCCACAACAAAGGTAGCTGTTGCACGACTACACTTTAGAAAAAATCGAGATCGGTACTGAATTTTGTTGATAACACTGTTGACAACTGAGCATCACGATGCTTTTTCAGAGTTTTCTCTTCAATTC
>CAZNCO010000320.1:0-5799 GCA_964571345.1 uncultured Ohtaekwangia sp. | reverse complement strand
TCGATCATCCATAAAATACATGAACTCACTCATAACTGGAATCATGAACAATTTCAAAAGACGTTCCTGAACAGTTTATCCATTGCCTGGATTGATCACATTGAACAAAAACATCCGGAGCTACGAATCGCTTCGTCCGGAAAAATCAGTTCGATAGAAGACGACCTTCAGCACGAGGTTAAAATAAAAGAAAATGTAAGCGGAGAAATCTTGTTGCTGCGAGCACGCGAACGCGTCACCGAGAATCTTGAGTTTAATCGTCTTAATAACCGTGTGTCGTATCGGGATTTGCTGCACCAGGTAACAAAGAAAAAGAAGATCTGGCCGCTGCGAAAGGTGATTGCTGAATTTGAAGAAGAAGTTTTCAACCTTACACCCTGCTGGCTCGCATCACCAGAATCGGTGAGTGCGCTTTTTCAAATGCGCGAAATGTTTGACCTGGTGATTTTCGATGAAGCTTCGCAGTGCTTTGCCGAGCGTGGAATTCCTGCCCTCTATCGGGGCAAACAGGCTGTGATAGCAGGCGACTCAAAACAACTTCGGCCAGGAGACTTTTATTTGGCCAGGTGGCAAGACGATGATTTTGATGAACCAGATGTTGAAGTAGAATCCCTGCTGGAACTTGCCTGCAGGTATCTCATGAAACTTCAACTAAATGGTCACTACCGCAGCCGCAGCTGGCAGCTCATTCAATTCTCCAACGAGCATTTTTATAATGGCAAACTTGAACTGCTTCCTCACTTTGAAACAGTTCGCGACCACACCTCCCCTATCGATTATATTAAAGTAGAAGGCAAATGGGAAAACAACTGCAACGAGGAAGAAGCAAATGAAGTAATTCGGCAAGTTCAAAAAATATGGAACGCAGACCCCAGCAGGCAAATTGGCATTGTTACATTCAATGCGACTCAACAAAGTTTGATTTTGGATATTGCCGATAGTCAATTAGTAGACTATCGCGTTACTCCAGAAAACCTCTTCGTAAAAAACATTGAAAATGTGCAGGGAGACGAACGCGACATTATTATTTTTTCTATCGGGTATGCACCTGACAACAAAGGAAGAATGACTGTGCAGTTTGGAAGCCTGAACCAGGAGGGTGGCGAGAACCGTCTGAATGTTGCAGTAACACGCGCACGCGAAAGAATAATTGTAATCACCAGCATACTACCTTCACAACTTCTTGTTGAGGAAACTAAAAACCAAGGGCCAAAATTTCTGAAGGATTATTTGACTTACGCACTCAATGTCTCCCAGGGGAAAGATGTCACAGAAAGTCCTCTAAGCCAAGGTTCCCAACAGCACGAGGAGCTGAGGTTTATGCTTAACGCTTCCAACACAAATCCCGAAATAACATATTCGCAAAGCTACCCATTTGCAGATGCCGTGATTTTCAAGAATCAAAAAGCTGCCTCACTCGTGCTCACGGATGATAATTCCTATTTCCAAAGCCTCTCGAGCAAGGCCGCTCACGCACAAATTCCTCAGCTACTAGAAAAGAAAGCGTGGCCCTTTCTGCGTGTGTATAGTCGCAATTTCTGGACGGATAAGAAACGATTCTTTAGAGAGATTGAATCGCTCGTGAGTTAAATACTGTACTTTATCAGCAAGGGCTTTGCAGATTTTAAATTATCCTTTTTCAGATTGATCAAATCCTGCCTCGCAGATTCCAAGTTCATTATCTAACCCAATTCTAGGTATCAGTTTTCAGTTTTACTAAAATCAAAAATTCTATTTACTTTTTAAAGGTCATTCTCTGCTTTCATTTTAACCTAAAAAATAGGGCAGTTACAAAAATCGAAGCTCATTTTAAGCCGGGAAATACTACATTTACCGGATATGAGAAAGTATTTATACTTCATTGTACTTCTCGTGAGTGTTACTCACTGCCTTTTGGCTCAAAAAAGGCTTAGCATCGAATCGGGTAAAGTTGAGTTTACATCAAATGCTGCACTTGAGCTGATCAATGCCTCCACGGAGAAAGTAACAGGTATCATTGATCCGACAGCTAATACATTTGCTTTTATTGTGAACACGCGTTCCTTCACCGGTTTCAATAGCAGTTTGCAACAGCAACACTTCAATGACAAATATCTTGAGACAGATAAGTTCTATGAAGCGACATTTACAGGAAATATTATTGATCCTATAGACTTCACCACAAATGGCACTTACCAAGTAAGGGCAAAAGGATCACTGGTCATTCATGGCAAAAAGCAAGTTCGTATCATTCCCGCTACAGGTGCCGTAGACAAAGGAAACATCATCATCGATTCCAATTTCACTGTGCCGCTTGCTGATCACGACATCACCGTACCACAAATCGTAAGTCAAAAAATTGCTACCGAAATTTTTGTTAAGCTGAAATTTGTAATGAAGGAGAGAGTAAAGTAAAACGGTCTCCTGGAAAGACTTAGTTGATCTCTGCGTATTTCTTAAAATTATTCAGAATAGCTTGCCAACCGCCCTGCTGCAACTCTATTGAATTGATGGCTTCCTCTTCAAAACTTTCTGAGATCGTTGTCTCACCGCCCTTTTCAGTAAAATCAACCTTCACTTTTCTTCCATCACCCAAGGTGTATTCAATGCACTCGTTGAGTTTGACTACATCATATACACCGCCAAAATCAAAACCGAAGCTTCCGTCTTTTGCTTCCATTCTAAAACTAAAACGTCCACCCGGTCTTAAATCCTGCTCAGCTCTTGGCGTATGCCAGTCGGGGGATGCGTTGTTCCATTGAATAATATCTTGTGGTGTCGTCCACAGCTTCCAAACCTTTTGCACAGGCGCCTTTACATTGGCCGATACGGTAATAACTGTTTTTGCTTGCATTGTGTTTTTGCTTTTAGTTTTTAATCCGTTGGTAAAACAAAGATCTCGGGTAAATTCGAATGATAGATGTGATGATAGCGACAACCTGAGGGGTAAAATGCGACAAGCCCATTTTTTGCTTCATCCATAAAGACGTAATTTTGCATGAATCTAAATCATTATGGACACACCTAAAATTCTATTACTTACTGATTTCTCACCCCTTTCAAAAGTAGCCATCGAATATGCCGTTCAAATGGGAGTTCCGGTGAAAGCAGATTTTACGCTCATCAATATCGTACGACTGGAAGGAACACCGAAAGCCAATTTGCGTTTGCGGCAGATTGAAAAGCTGCTTTCACAGATGAATGAAGAAGAGGGTGAAAAGTTGATCAACGAAATAAAGGCCAAAATAAAGGGTGATTATAAAATTGAATTCAAGGCTGTAAAGGCCCACACCGTTGCTGACTTCATAAAAAGATATACAGAAAAGAATAAAGTCAATATCGTTGCCATGGGCTCGCGTGGAGCTTCTGCTATAAAGAAAGTAAGACTGGGTGGCACCACCGTTTCCGTAATTGATGAAACCTCTGCACCTGTGCTGGCGATTCCTAAGTTTGCCAAGTACAAAAATATGGAACGCATCGTGTACGCTTCCGACTTGAAAGAAACACAAAAGGAATTAGGTATCATTCTGGAGTTTGCCAAGATATACGGATCACATGTGCATATGATACACGTAGCGCCCGCCATTGATAAGAAAGTAGAAGCCTCCCGAAAAACCATCGAGGCGTTGATTAAAAAAGCGAATTACGAAAAACTTGATTTTGAATTGATCATTGATGACGACATACCGAGCGCCATCGATAAATTTATCAAAGACACAAAAGCCGACTTGCTTACAACCTTTACACACAAACTTAGCCTCGAGGAAAAACTGTTTGCGAAAAGCGTAACCCGCACGCTGGCTTATCTGGGCACAATACCTTTGCTGGCAATTAAGAGAAAGGACTCGAAATAAAAACTCTTAGAAAAAACATCTAAGAGTTTTGTGAATTTCAATTTACAATTGAGACTCAAGCCGTCATCGCACGCAAAATATCATGCTGCGTGATAATGTGAGCTTTTTCATTTTCATCGCGCACTAAAAGGGCCTTGTTGGTTTTATTCAACATAGATGAAAGCACATCGAGTGTAGTATCAAACGCCACTACTTGCATGGGAGCATCCATGATCTCACCCACCGATTTATCCTTGATATTGGGGTCGCTGATGATTCTTTCGATCAGACTCGCAGTAGTTACACTGCCAACAAATTCATTTCCTTCTGTTACTGGCATCTGATCCACACCCTCTTTGTTCATCAATCGAATGGCTTCGCCTATTGTTGATTTTTTAGAAACCGTGAATAAAGAATCCTTTCCATTTCTATGACGAATGATTTCGCGAGCTGTTGAGAAAGTTCGCTCTTCGGTAAAGCCGTGATCTTTCATCCACATATCATTGTACACTTTGTTGAGGTAGCGCGTGCCATGGTCAGGCAGCAGGATTACATAAACATCTCCCTTCTTCATATTAGCCTGCGCATACTCAAGCGCACCGTGCACTGCCGAGCCACTGCTCCATCCTACAAACATGCCTTCCTCGCGAGAGAGCCTGCGCGCCATGATCGCACCATCTTTATCCGTAACCTTGATAAATGTATCGATCACGTTGAAGTCAACATTCTTAGGCAGAATATCTTCACCAAAACCTTCGGTGAGGTAGGGGTAAATTTCATTGCGGTCAAAGATGCCTGTCTCTTTGTATTTCTTAAATACGGATCCATAGGTATCAATCCCCACTGCTGTCAATTTTGAATTTTGTTCTTTTAAATACTTTGCCGTGCCGCACATCGATCCCCCTGTTCCCACGGTAGCTACATAATGCGTGATTTGTCCTTCCGTCTGCTTCCATATCTCGGGGCCTGTAGTTTCATAATGCGCTTTGGCATTCGATGGATTGTCATATTGGTTGGGGTAAATAGAATTCGGGATCTCCTTGTTTAGTTTTCTAGCAACTGAATAATAAGATCGCGGGTCCTCTGGCTCAACATTAGTGGGGCATACAATCACCTCCGCACCTACCGCACGCAGAATATTTATCTTCTCCTGCGATTGCTTATCCGCCATCGTGAAAATGCATTTGTACCCCTTGGCAACAGCCGTAAGCGCAAGTCCCATACCTGTATTTCCTGATGTCCCTTCTATGATCGTGCCTCCGGGCTTTAGAATTCCTGCCTTCTCGGCATCTTCAATCATCTTTAAAGCCATGCGGTCTTTAGTGGAGTTACCCGGATTGAAATACTCGACCTTGGCAAGCAAGGTACCCGGAAGGTTTCTTCCAATTTTAGTAAGACGCACGATGGGCGTATTGCCGATGGTTTCGATGATAGAATTGTAGATCATAAAAAGGAATTGGAGTGCAAATTAAATAAAAAAGCCCTGACGATCGTCAGGGCTCAGTACCCAAGGCCGGAATCGAACCGGCACGCCCGAAGGCACACGATTTTGAGTCGTGCGCGTCTACCAGTTCCGCCACTTAGGCATTTGAAAACCGGGCTGCAAATATGCGCAAAACTTTAGGTTCATGCAAAATCAAGTTCATGGTTTGGAAGTTTTTAAGCCAAAAAAATGCAAAAATTGAGGTTGCCTCAAAAAAGAGGAGAGCCGAAGCTCTCCTCTTTATCAATTACAGGAAAATATGGGTGCTTATTCTTTTATAACTTTAATTACCTGGTTTGTTTTACCAACTCCAACTTTAAGAATATAAAAACCACCTGGCACCTGTTCGGTGTTTACCGTATAGGTATCATCAGACTTATTTACATCTCCAAGCGGAACCAACTTACCAGTAATGTCAAACATACCTATTTGCACATTGCCGTTATCAGGATTTGATATACGTAGTGACAATGTATTTCTGAATGGATTAGGATAGGTTTCAAC
>CAZNCO010000319.1:0-5800 GCA_964571345.1 uncultured Ohtaekwangia sp. | reverse complement strand
GCTAGTAGCAACCAGTTTCCGATCTGGATCAAAAATACTTTCAACCCTTATGTTGAAGGAACTGGCATCAGCTCGAAGGCAAACGGCAGGCATATAAGCATCAAAGGAATTTCGTCGATGAAGAACATCAGCCTATTGAATGTGCAAGGCACGGGCTTGATGGGCGTGGTAGGCGTATCGATGCGATTGTTCAGTGCGTTGGCACGAGAGAAAATAAACGTGGTGCTCATCAGCCAGGCATCTTCCGAGCATTCTATCTGTTTTGCGGTGGAGAGAAGCTCAGCGCTGCATGCGAAGAAAGCCATCGAAAAGGAATTTCAGTATGAGATTCAAGGCAAAGAGATGGATGAAGTGTGGGTTGAAAATGACCGCGCAATTGTAGCCATAGTAGGAGAGGGCATGCGCCACAATCCTGGCACCAGCGGGCGATTGTTTAACGCGCTGGGAAAAAATGGAATCAACGTAGACGCCATTGCCCAGGGCTCTTCGGAGCTGAACATCTCCGTTGTGGTTTCGGAAGCAGACGTAAGCAAAACCTTGAATGCACTGCATGAAGCGTTCTTCCTCAGTGATCGGAAAATGCTCAATGTATTTTTGGTAGGCACTGGGTTGATCGGGAAGACACTTATCGAGATGATAAATAAGCAGTTTCAAAAGCTGGCGGCCAGCAGTCACCTGGAGATAAACCTGGTAGGTGTTGCCAATAGCCGAAAGATGTATTTCAATGAAGATGGAATGAAGTTGGATTCTGCGCTTGACCTGATGCAGCAACATGGCGATCCATCAGATATGGATTTGTTCTGCAAAAGAATGTTCGCCTTCAACTTGCCAAACTCCGTTTTTGTAGACTGCACGTCCAGTGAAAATGTGGCGGGATATTACGATGCTATTTTGAGTGAAAATATTTCGGTGGTTACTCCCAACAAGAAAGCCAACTCAGGAAGTCTTTCGAATTACAGAAAACTTAAAACCACAGCGCAGCGCAAGGGAGCAAAGTTCCTTTACGAAACAAATGTGGGAGCGGGACTGCCTGTGATCAACACCTTGAATGATTTATTGGTGAGTGGCGACCAGGTGATTCGCATCGAAGCGGTGCTAAGCGGCACACTTAATTTTATTTTCAGTTCATTTGATGGCTCTAAAAAATTCAGCGATGTGGTAGGCGAAGCAAAAGCAAAAGGATACACCGAACCCGATCCGCGCGATGACTTGAATGGAATGGATGTGGCACGCAAAGCGCTGATCCTATCAAGAGAGACCGGTGCCGACATGGAGTTGAACGATGTGGAAGTTCACAACCTGGTGCCCGCAGATTGCCAGGGTGATTTCTCAGTCGAAGAATTTTTTAAGAAGCTTTCCAATCATGATGGATATTTCAACGACTTGCGCCTGGCGGCAGAAAAGAAGAATGAGAAGCTGCGCTTTATGGCCGTTATCGAAAATGGTAAGGCGAAAGTCTCACTTGCTTCGGTAGATAGCAGCCATCCTTTCTATTCGTTGAAGGGAAGCGACAACATTATTTTGCTCACCACCGAACGCTATCGCGACAGGCCAATGGTAATACGCGGGCCGGGTGCGGGCGCAGAAGTAACGGCTGCCGGTGTTTTCGCTGACGTAATCCGAATCGGAAACTATGTTTGAGAATTACGAATTAAAAATTACGAATTACGAGTTTGATTGTAATTCGATCAACTATTAACTTTTAACTAATAACCGTGCCTTCTATAAAAGCATTTGCCCCCGCTACCGTTGCCAATGTATGTTGTGGTTTTGATATTCTCGGTTTCCCGATGGATGCACCTGCCGATGAAGTTACCCTTACGTTGAAAGACGAACCCGGCATTGTTGTTTCAAAAATCACAGGCGACAATGGTAAGCTTCCGCTCGATGCAAACAAGAATACTGCGAGTGTGGCAGTTCAATCGTATTTGAATCAGTTAGGAAAAAATATTGGAGTGACCATTGAATTGCACAAAGGCTTGCCCCTTGGCAGCGGGATGGGCTCAAGTGCTGCAAGTGGTGTAGCCGCGCTTGTTGCGATCAATGAGTTGACGGGCAATCCGCTTACGCGCAAAGAATTGGTGCAGCATGCGATGGAAGCAGAGCGTGTAGCATGTGGTGCCGCCCATGCCGATAATGTTGCTCCCTCACTACTCGGTGGGTTTGTATTGATTCGCAATTATCAGCCGCTGGATGTAGTCGCTATTCCAACTCCTGATAATCTCTTTTGTACGCTCGTGCACCCGCATCTTGAGTTGAAGACGGAAGATTCACGCAAAGTGCTAAAGCAGACGTTGCCCTTGAAAGATGCTATCGCGCAAAGTGGAAATGTAGCCGGCCTGGTGTTGGGGTTGATGACCTGTGACTTTGACCTGATCGGGCGATCCTTGGTGGATAAAATTGCAGAGCCTATACGCTCTGTATTTATTCCTGGTTTTGAAGACATCCGCAGTCATGTGAAAACAGCAGGAGGCATTGGGTGCGGTATCTCAGGCTCGGGGCCAACATTGTTCGCGCTAAGCAATTCGCGCGAGCTGGCAACCAAACTCGGTGATCTCATGCAGCAACAATTTCTGCACTATAAATTGGTGAGCGATGTTTTTGTCTCCAAAGTAAATCAGCATGGCGCGGGAATCTTACCTGCTAATCTGTAATCTCAAATCCTAAATCTCAAATCCTAAATCTTAAATCCTAAATCTTAAATCTTCGATGTATTATAGTACCAGAAATAAGAATCTTCGAGTAAGCCTTCAAGACGCAGTCATCAAAGGGCTTGCACCGGATGGGGGACTTTTCCTGCCCGAAAAATTAAACAGGCTGGAAGATGATTTCTTTAAAAACATTCGCGACTATTCTTTCAAGGAGATTGCATTCAAAGTAGCCTCAACGTTTCTTGGAAATGAGTTGCCCGCAAATGAGCTTGATAAGATTGTGACGCACACCATCCAGTTTGATGCACCTTTAGTGGATGTAGAAAAGAATGTGTATTCACTGGAGTTATTTCACGGGCCAACACTTGCCTTTAAGGATTTCGGAGGTAGATTTTTGTCTGGCTTATTGGGTTTTTATTCGCAACGAATCAACCGCGAGATTAATATTTTGGTGGCCACTTCTGGCGATACCGGGAGTGCTGTTGCCAATGGATTTTTGGGTGTAAAGGGAACGCGTGTGATTGTACTGTATCCCACCGGTAAAGTGAGCGATATCCAGGAGAAACAATTCACGACACTCGGGCAAAACGTAGTGGCACTGGCAGTAGATGGCACGTTTGACGATTGCCAGCGCCTGGTGAAGACTGCTTTCGCGGATGCGGATTTGAATGAAAAACTTTTCCTCACATCTGCCAACTCGATTAACATCGGAAGACTGGTCCCGCAGATGTTTTACTACTTCTACGCGTTTGCGCAGTTGGAAGACAATGAAAATGTAGTAGTGTCTGTGCCAAGTGGAAATTATGGTAACATCACCGCTGGATTGATCGCAAAGAAAATGGGCTTGCCAATTCAAAAATTCATTGCAGCTACCAATGCCAATGACATCGTTCCTCAATATCTAAGTTCCGGCAAATTTGAGCCACGGCCATCGGCACAAACTATTTCAAATGCGATGGACGTTGGCAATCCCAGCAATTTCGAGAGGCTCCTCGACTTATATGACCACGAGTTGGAAAGTGTGAAGCAGGATGTAGTTGGCTATTCTTTCACGGATGACGAAACCCGCCACGTGATGAAGCAGGTGTTTGATGAGTATGGATATATTCTTGATCCGCATGGCGCGGTGGGTTACCTGGGCCTCAGGAAATTTTTGAAAGATCATCCCGGCTCTAATGGAATATTTTTAGAGACTGCGCATCCTGCCAAGTTCAAAGAAGTGGCAGATGATGTTTTGAAAACACAGGTAACAATTCCCACACGGCTTGAGAAGTTCCTGGAGAAGAAGAAGCAAAGCATACGGATGGACAGTTCGTATGAAAGCTTGAAGGATGTATTGCAGAAGTATTCTACCCGCCAGGATTAAATTTGCTACGAGAGAGTTTGGCGTATAACCAACTCTCTGCTAATACCGGGCTTTCTCAATACCGAGATCGAATTTGTATTTGCGCGCCAGCAGCAGTACTATTTTTTTAGCAGCCAATGCAGCAAGGAAACCAACGAATGCGCCTACCAGAATATCTCCGGGGAAGTGTACGCCCAGGTAAATTCGTGTGTATGTCATTAATGCTGCCCAGCCAAACAATAGTCCTGTCCAGCGATAGAACGGTTTGAGAAACATAAAAAAGAAGAGCGCGGTGCCAAAGGTGTTGGCAGCATGGCTCGAGGCAAATCCATAAAGGCCTCCATAGTACACATTGCCATTGAAATCATGTACCAGGTGCAGTTGATCTTTCAATGAAGGATCATGCGAGGGGCGCAGTCTCGCAAAGTAGGGCTTCATCAGCGTGGCGGTCACCTGGTCTGCCAACACAAGCGTGATCACCCCTCCAATTAAAATGATCCATGTGGCTTTTTGGTATTTCTTTTGGGTAACATAAATAAGCCAGAGATACAGCGGCAACCAAAAGAGTGTGTTAGACATCACAAACATTACGGGGTCAAGCCAGCCGGAATGAAAACCATTTAACAACAGAAGGATTTTCTTATCTAACGCAATCAGTTTGTCAATCATAAGACTCATTTTCAATTCTTTCTCTCTCCTGGGTTAATCTCAAACAAATATCCTCTTAAAAATTAATAGTGCCGTAATTCAATATTTTTATACTTTTATAAAATCGGTTAAATATCAACATTTTTTAAAAGGCTTTAATTATGGAACGATACGATCTTGTGGTCATAGGTGCTGGGCCGTCCGGGTATGCAGCCGCCATGCGGGCTCTGGATTTTAAAAAGAAGACATTGTTAATCGAGAAATCAAATGTGGGTGGGGCAGGAGTGACCAACGGTGCGCTGTCTTCCAAAACCTGGTGGGAGCTCTCGCGAGAAACCTCTGCATTTAGAAAAAGTCTGAAGCGCTACAACATTAAAGCACCTCACGTTAACTACAAAGAAATTCAATCGGAAGTAAAGAAGGCGGTACTCGAAAGAAAGTCGATGCTGGAAGAACATATGGAAGAGTTAAAGAACTCCCATTATTCAACTTTGCTTCAGTTTAAAACTGGTACTGCGCGCCTCCTTACCAAAAATGAAATTGAAATCACTCACGGGGCACAGGTTGAAAAAGTGTTTGCCGAGAACGTGATCCTGGCCACGGGCAGCCGGCCAAGGTACCTGCCGGAGCTTCCCATCGATGAGAAAATTGTGATGACCAGCGAAGGGATTGAAAACATGGAAGATTTCCCCGAGAGCATGGTGATTGTAGGAGCCGGGGTGATAGGTTGCGAGTATGCAACTATCTTCTCGGGGTTTGGTCGTACTAAAGTGCATTTGATAGACAAAGGTGAACGTATCCTTCCCTTCGAAGATCCTGATGTGGTTCGCATCATCGAGCGCAACATGGAGAACAACGGTGTACTTATCCACCGCAACTCACGGCTGATTACCATGAAAGTGGTAAACGACCGCGTGGAATATGAACTTGAATACACCGATGGAAGTCGTGAGATTTTTAACGTAGAGAAAGCACTGGTGTCGGTGGGCCGTATTGCAAATCTGGAAGACCTATGGGACGACAACGTAGGAATTGACATTTCCAAGCGTGGCTATTCAAACGAAGAAACGCAAACCAATGGTGACCATTATAATGCAGGGGGCCAACTTACGGACGATATTTCAATGGTTGATGTGGGGGATTTTGGAGGACATTA
>CAZNCO010000318.1:0-5820 GCA_964571345.1 uncultured Ohtaekwangia sp. | reverse complement strand
GCCTGTGACAGTTGATGCATTTCGTTTCAAACAAGGCATCTTTGTCATCAGGTATAAGTTGTAAAGTTTTAAATCTTGCCCATCCCCAACCTTCTGTAGCTGCGTACTTTTTGTCGTCTTTCACCATAAATTCCACCTGGTTAAATTTACCGGTATGAATGTTTCCATCTTTATCAATCACCTCATCCCACTGTGCTTTCGCCAACACACTACCATTTGGCCAGGAAAGAGTTTTGTTTTCTTTAATTGCTTTCACCGCAATCGCATTACCGAAAATTATTCGTATTGTTTCGTTGCTATAGGAGTCTGTTGAACTGATGGCTTGCCAGTTTTTATAATCCGGATAGTACGCTACTCCATTGTTTGCAGTGGGTGTTGCAGCCGCGTTAGCACCCTTTCGCCACTCGTTAAACTGATGATCGAGTTCCCGCGCTTTCAATGTATCAAAGGTTTGAGGTGCCACCAGTCCTGACACATAATTTTTCAAAGTAGCCCAGTCGCTCTCGGAAAGTTTTGAGGACGGGTGCATGAGCGCGTATTCTTTCGGAGGCATTACACCGCTTACACCGAGGTTAATCATCTCCCAAAATTTATCTTTCTGCTGTGCGCTGGTCAACATATTCCATTCAGAAAAGTTGATTGCATTTCGGCCATTCTTAATATGGTCTGCCACAATCCACGAAGCTGGCGATATTCGATCGAACCAACGCAATTGGGTCTCGTTGGAATGACAGTCAAAGCACCCTTTTTGCAAAACAGCTTTCACGTCTGCGGGCAGTGCCATATCATTTTTAATATTGGGATTTTCCAAATCAGGTTGTATAAACTGAGCAATAAGAAAACCTGAGAACAGGATTACAAAAAACTGGATGAATCTTTTCTTGGTAAAGGTTTTCATTTTATTAAGAGGATCTTTTGTTTTTTTATTGAACCAAGCGAATGTCATTTAATTTCGTAAAACTCAATGGGTAATTTATCAGGATCAGCTGTGAATGTGAATCGTTTTTGAGTGATTTCGTCTATTCGAATTGGCTCCACGTCAATATCGTGATTTTCAAGATGGGCAATAACCCGTTCTAAGTTATCAACCTCAAATGCCAGATGACGAAGGCCCGCAGCCTCTGGCCTGGATGGCCTGTGAGGTGGATTGGGGAATGAAAAAAGTTCGAGGACGTAAACTCCATTCAATGCAAGGTCAAGCTTGTATGATGATCTTTCCTGCCGATACGTTTCTGCAATTATTTGCAAGCCCAAAATGTCAACATAAAATTTTTTCGATGACTCGTAGTCAGAACAAATCACGGCAACATGATGAATTTTCTTTAACATTTTAGGCTGCTTTTATCATGCTAAGCTACGGTTTTTGTCGAACGGATTGAGTGGCATCATTCCATGTATCCGTACGAAAGGACGAAGCGGGCAAAAGATTGGCCCCATACAGTGTTCCAACAACCCAATTGCGCCAGGCATAGCGCACCGCTACGGGATCGGGCACGAGATCACTTTTTACAATTACAATCCTGGCATTTGAAATTTTAGCGGTGGCCGGATAGAATACCTTATCACTACCGGCAATTTCAAAACCTTCTAATCCATGATACGAATACAAACCCGACCCGGCATTTTTGAATTTTAAGATAATGCTTCCATCTTTCACTTTTAGTGAATCGAAAACAGGTCCTGTATATTCAACGGATTTGAAATTATATGTTTGATTTAAAGCATTAAATAGTAAACGATCGGCAACTTCTTTTTTTCTGGGAGGATGAATCACGTTCTCATCACCGATATCCATAGTGATGGCAATGCCTGAATTGGGAATTAGTTCCAGGCATTGCAGTTGTGCTTCACGAATAAAAGCAGAGTTTGCGTTGGTTTGAAAGGCGTCATAATTTCCATACTTGAATGGCGCAATTTGAACATAGTAAAACGGAAAGTCACTGAGTCCCCAGCGTGTTCGCCAATCCTTTACCATGGCGGGAAATAACTTTTTGTAATTCTCAGGTTCTTCCCGATTGGATTCTCCCTGGTACCAGAGCGCTCCTTTTATAGTAAATGGAATTAAAGGATTGATCATTGAATTAAATAAAGCAGTTGGAATGTGATGCGTGTCTTTTGAGATGTCTACAGCCTCAAGATTAATGGTTTGATATTGGCTTAATACTTCGTTGCTCATCCAGGCTTGCACTGTGCTGCTGCCCCACGAGGTGTGTATCATGCCTACGGGAACATCCAAAATTTCCTGCAGTTGCTGCCCGAAGAAATAGGCCACTGCGCTAAAGTTAGCAACACTCTCGGGGGAAGCTTGTTGCCAGCCAATGTATTTCTGAACGTCTTTTAGCGGTGTCTTTGAGCCAATCCTATCGACAGAAAATAGTCTAAGATTTGAATTGGCCGACTTTGCGATTGCCATAACAGATCCAAACGTTGGCTGCCCGACATTGCCTTTAACGGGTTGCTGCATATTGGATTGCCCCGAGCACAACCACACCTCTCCGAAGAGAATATTTTGTAACACAATGTCAGGTGCTTTACTTTTTATTTTAATGGTTTGAGCTTCTTTGCTATTGGTGGTCTTTACGTCAATGCGCCAATTCCCATTTTCGTCTGCTTTCAGTTGCATTGCATCTTTTAGCCACGAAGCTTCAATCGAAATTTTTTCATTGGATGACGCCCAGCCCCAAAGTGCAACGGTGGTGTTGCGTTGTAAAACCATGTTGGAAGAGACAATCGCGGGCAGTTTTACCTGGGCATGAATGATATGTGCTGGCAGTGAACATAGCACGATGAGGAAAGACGTCAGGTTTATTTGTCTCATTTCTTTACTGGAATTTTGATTTATTCTATTTCTTAACTAGAGTTTCGATAGCAATATATTAAATGAATTCACTTTGCGTGACTTGAATTCATTAGCTGTTGTTGCCATAACCAGGCACTGGTCACCATTTCGCGCACGCTCAATTCTGCCTGCCATTTTAATTTATTTTTCGCCAGCGACACATCAGCAAAAATACTTGGTGCATCGCCTTCTCTTCTTGGCCCAATGGAATAATTCAATTTTAAATGATTGTATTTTTCGAATGCGTTAATGATTTCGAAAACGGAAATCCCATTGCCTGTTCCAATATTAAATGCTTCATAAGAACTTTTCTGATTTTGATTAATTAATCGCTCGCAGCTTTTAACATGTGCTTTCGCAAGATCAATCACATGAATGTAATCACGCACACAACTTCCATCAGGCGTATGATAATCGTTGCCAAAAACGGTAAGGCTTTTTCTGATTCCTGCCGCTGTCTGGGTTACGAACGGCATAAGGTTGTTAGGCACGCCAACAGGAAACTCACCTATCAATGCCGATGGATGTGCACCTACTGGATTGAAGTAGCGAAGTGCTATCGCATTAATAGTGCCGGTTACGGAAACTTTTTGTAGTATATCTTCTCCCATTTGCTTTGTGCTTCCGTATGCTGAGAGAGGAGTTTTAAAGGGTGTGGTTTCAGTTACGGGCAGCACATCCGGATCGCCATACACTGTTGCTGAGGATGAGAATATGACATTCTTAACCTTGGTTATTTCCATGCACTCCACCAAATTGATCAGCGATAATAGGTTGTTCCTAAAGTATTTCATTGGCAGCATTACCGATTCTGCCACCGCTTTGCTCGCAGCGAAATGAATTACCGCGTCAATATTTTTTTCAGTATTGAAGTAGTCTGACAGTGCTTTTACATCCTTCATATCCACGGGCGTGAACGCAGGTCGTGTGCCGGTTATACTTTGAATGCGATCAAGAATGAATACTTGCGAATTACTTAAGTTATCGATGATACATACTTCGTATCCTGCCAGAATTAATTCAACAACTGTATGTGACCCAATAAATCCTAACCCTCCGGTGACTAATACTTTCTTTTTCATTTTGATGGATTGACTAAAGTATAGTGCGTACCAGGCAGTTTTCGCAGTGTTTCGGCAGCTGCCTCGGCAGTGATATCGCGCTGGGGATTGGCTAGCATTTCATAACCTACCATAAACTTTTTAACCGTTGCCGATCGTAAAAGAGGAGGGTAGAAATGCATATGCCAGTGCCATGCATTTTGTTCACCGTTATTCACAGGTGCCTGGTGCATTCCGGCAGAATACGGAAACGAAATGTTGAATACATTATCATAGCGGGTAGTCAACTGTTTCAAAATATCTGCTAGCGATTCTTGTTCGGCCGGATTGAATTCAACAATTGTTCGAACGTGCCGCTTGCTGATTAGTAACGTTTCGTATGGCCAAACAGCCCAGAACGGAACCAGCGCCACAAAATGATCATTCTCAACCACAATCCTTTCCTGCTTTTTAAGCTCTATCTCCAAATAAGATGATAGTAAAGTTTTACCATGCTTTTTAAAATGCCCTTCTTGCGTGATTGTCTCTTTTGCTATTTCAATCGGCAGCGAAGAAGAAGCCCAAATCTGCCCATGGGGATGAGGATTGCTGCAGCCCATAATTTCACCTTTGTTTTCAAAAATCTGGATGTATTGAATGGAAGGGTTTGCCGACAAGGTTTTGAATTCGGAAATCCAGACAGCTACTACTTTTGTGATCTCCTCTACACTCATTTGTGGCAAGGTGAGATCATGGCGTGGTGAAAAACAGATCACTTTGCATATTCCACTTTCACTTTTTGCAACGAGAAGATGTTCGTTATCCAGTGAACCGGCTGGTGTGTCTTGAATCAGCGCTGAGAAGTCATTGACAAACACGAGTGGATCTGTATATACAGGTGTTCGCGTTCCCTCTGCCCGCTTGTTGCCAGGGCACAGGTAACAAGTGGGGTCGTATGAAGGTCGGTTAGCAACGGCAATGTCTTCTACCTTTCCTTGCCAGGGCCGTTTGGTTCTGTGTGGTGACACCAAGATCCACTCCCCTGTTAAAATATTCAGTCGCTTATGCGGATGAATGCTAAAATCAAACATAACTCGGTTGTTTAACGATATTGGTTCCATCCTCAATAGAGGTTACATAATAGCTGAGCGGAAGTTTTGACTCGCGCTCATAATTTGATTTGATCTTTTCAATGAGCATATCGATCGAATTCTCTTTTACAAGATTTATTGTGCAACCACCAAATCCACCGCCCATCATACGGGCACCCACTACTTCCTTATGATCTTTTACTGCATCTATTAGATAATCCAGTTCTTTGCAACTCACCTCGTACATCGCGCTCAAGCCCTGATGGGTAGCATACATTTTTTCTCCGAGTGCATTGAGGTTGTTTCTTTCCAAATCATCACAGCCCTCTTGCAAACGTGCTATTTCTTGCACAATAAAGCGTGCACGCTTGTCAATGAGGGAATCTTTAGGAAGAACATAGAGGTCGAGCATATCTTCATTGATATCGCGCAATGTTTTTACCGAAGGCAGATATTTCTTTACCCACTGCACGGCACTTTCGCATTCCAGCCTGCGCTTATTATATTCGGATGAAGCCAGTGAATGCTTTACGTTAGTGTTCAATAAGACGATTTTAATACCGTCTAACTTAAAGGGCACGTAGGTATATTCAAGTGAGCGGCAGTCAAGCTTAATAACGTGATCTTTCTTTCCCATCATGGAGGCAAACTGATCCATGATGCCGCACCTGACACCGGCATATTCATGCTCTGCCTTTTGTGCCATTTTCACCATCTCTATCCGATCGAGATTCGTATCGAGCAATTCATTCAACGCGAAAACAGTGGCACACTCTATCGCGGCAGATGATGATAGCCCAGCACCAATCGGAACATCGCTACACATGACTGCATTAAATCCAGGTATGGT
>CAZNCO010000317.1:0-5822 GCA_964571345.1 uncultured Ohtaekwangia sp. | reverse complement strand
CATGATGAGATGGTGAAAGACGATCCAAATCAGGCTTTGTATGACCAAGTGATGGATGTCCACAACGAGGTGATGCCCAAGACAAGCGAAATCTATCAGTTGAAAAAAGAATTGAAAGATAAAATGGCGAGTGAACCTGATAAAAAAGCAGATCTTGAGCAAATCATTGCGGTGCTTGATTCAGCTGATCACTCCATGATGGATTGGATGCATAAATTTAATGAACCGGATTCTGTAACCCAGGAAGTTGCACGCGAATATCTGGAGAATGAAATGGAGAAAATCAACAAGGTAAAAGAGTTGATTAATACATCCATTGAAAGGGCGAAGGAGAAACTCGGTAAGAAGTAGGTAATTGAAATAGAATCCATGACCAAGAATATTTTAATCACAGGAGCTTCCGGAAATTTAGGAAAAGCCACTGTGGAAAGGTTTTTATCGGGAGGTCATCGCATAATTGCCACCGTTTCCCCTGCAAAAAAACTTGGTTTTGACAT
This sequence comes from uncultured Ohtaekwangia sp., assembly GCA_964571345.1. Lineage (GTDB taxonomy): Bacteria > Bacteroidota > Bacteroidia > Cytophagales > Cyclobacteriaceae > ELB16-189. The sequence continues at coordinate 5,325 of CAZNCO010000317.1, read as the reverse complement.
ACAAGGAGATATTCAAACCATAGAAGCCGATCTTACCAATGAACATTCAGTGAATAATGCGATCGCTTCAATTATTTCAAATACTAAATCTATTGACGCTGCTGTCTTATTGGTCGGTGGCTTTGCCATGGGTGGAATAAGGGAGACCGATGGAACGTCTTTAAAAAAGATGCTTAATCTAAATTTTGATACAGCATATTTTTGTGCAAGGCAGTTGTTCCTTCAAATGGAGAGGCAGCCTTCTGGGGGGCGAATTGTTTTAATCGGTGCACGCCCAGCTCTTCAACCAGAGGCTGGTAAAGATGCACTGGCTTATGCTCTTTCCAAATCTCTTCTTTTCAAACTTGCAGAGTTCTTAAATGAGGAAGGCGCCTCAAAAAATATTGTAACGAGCGTTGTAGTGCCAAGTATAATAGATACTTCAGCAAATCGCAGTGCAATGCCTAATGCCGATTTTTCTTCTTGGGTGACACCCGAGGCCATTGCCGAAGTAATTTCATTCACCGTCTTAAATTCCGTTGTGCGTCATCCAGTATACAAAGTGTATGGAAACGCTTAGCTTTTTATCATGTCACTGTCATTATGTTTTTCCTGGAAATGCTTCGTGAGGTTCGGGACTTCGTTTACATATCGCCCGTGAGGCAGCTTTAAAGATGAAGGGTATCATTAAAGTACAATCACGTATCGTGAAGATTCAATTTTTACTTTCGTATTACCAAAATACTATGACTTTGATTGTCTGAATCGGATACCGACTTTGCAATTCAAATTAAAACACAATCTGCGAAATAAATTTTTTATAGTTTCTGTAATTCATTGTTCATTCACATTGCCCTTTTTTTATAGCAGTTAGCATTTTTACAGAAGAAGAGTTGCAACAACTAAAACAGCTTGCTGCAGAGGTGATGAATGAAATCGAATGCCGCATTCATTTTTTGAAGAAACCCAATTTGCACGAATTAAACCTGCGGCTTAGAACGATTCATATTGGTTAGAAGGATTGAGGGTCAAATATTTTAGAGTTTATTAGGCTCCAAAATTTAAACGGCAAAAAAAGAGGCAACCAGATAGTTGCCTCTTTCAAAACTAAGTTTGATAATTTTAATTTCTAGTTATTAAAGAATTGGTACTCAATTCACCTGAAGGAATTGGCCAAACATAATTTGGATCTGAAGGTGGTACTGGAGCTGCAGTACCTGCTGCGGGGATGGCTGCATTCAATCTCATCAAATCTATAGAGCGAAGTCCTTCACCTAAGAATTCAATAATTCTCTCAGTCATGATGTTATTGATTAGCTCAGCTTGAGTAGCTGGAGCAAATGTGACAGTAGCATCCGACCTTTGCCTCACAGCATTCAGCAACGCGGTGGCCCTTGCATCTACCGAAGCGTTTGTTCTAGCCAAGGCCTCGGCCAAGTTTAACAATACTTCTGAATAACGGATAACAGGAGCCTTGTCTGTCCATGGAGAGGGAGTGCTATACTTTTTGAGGTACACCAGGCTGGACGATACAGCAGTAAGTGATCTTCTGGCGTCTGTAGCTGGCCATGAAACGTTATCTCCATAAATTCCGGTTGCTTTTAGGTAATATTCTCCGTTGCCTCCTGAAGCCGATGGTAAATAATAGTACGCCAATTGGTTTTGAGTACCCGGCTGATCGGTGCTTGTAAAAGGCATAGAGAAAATACTCTCGGTCGTAGTTTGTGGAGCAGCAAAGACTGCTGCATAGCTGCTTTGAAGCTGATTGGCTACTCCCGATGGGGCAATGAAAGGAGCACTAGCAGGGACAATTTTATTTGCTTCTGCGATTACGTTTGCAAAGTCATTCATAGCAAGGTATACCCGAGTCTTTAAAGCAATGGCAGTGTTGGTATGCGCTCTGGTTGTATTTAAGAATGCTGCGGAAGATCCTGAGTAGCTGGTTGGTAAATTTTGTTCCGCGAAATTCAGGTCAGAAATAATTTGAGCGTAAACTTCAGCCACTGTACTTCTTGCTAAATCATTATTGCTTGAACTTGTTTCAGCTTGTAAACGCAAAGGCAAACCATCCTTAGCTCCATTTCCATCAATGTAAGGGCGAGCATATAATTGAAGCAAGCAAAAATAACTTAGACCTCTTAAAAACCTTGCTTCAGCAACATACTGATTTGCAGTGGTAGAATAATTGGCTGGAAAAGTTGGAGGCACAAAAGACGCTGCATTATCAGTCATACCCTTGATGAACACGTTGCATTGGTTAATGCCTGCGTACGCTGCATTCCAAACATTGTTCACTTCGCTGGATGACTCAACAAGTGTATAGTTCCAGGTCTGTAAACCAGTTACGCCATTGGTAAGCCGATTCATAAACTGATCTCCACGAATGTCGTTGTAAATTTGAAAGCGACCACCCAAAAACTGACCGTTCTTAACGGACGCGTATATGCCTTCAACTTGCTGGGTAATACGCGCAGGTGAAGCGAAAACAACTTTATCAGACAATGATGTTTGTGGAATCGGATTAAGTTTCTCAGTTTGACACGAGAACAGTCCGAAGCCAAAAACGAATGCCGTTAGAAGAGCTTTAATGTTTATATATTTTTTCATAGCATTAAAATCATTTATTTATTAGAAGCCTAAGTTAATGCCAACAGTAAAGGTGCGCGCCTGACCAACCGAGTTTCGATCGATACCTGCCGATGTAGTGCTGTTACCGTTAGCAGAGTTTTCAGGATCAATACCTTTATAGGAAGTAATGATTGCGGCATTTTGAACCTGAAAGTAAACTCGCGCACTCGAGATTTTTAGTTTATCCAAGATAGATTTCCCGAAACGATAGCCCAAAGTAATGTTTCGTAAACGAGCGAAGTCACCTTTCTGAACATTCTCTGAGATAGGGAATGATGAACCATTTGATACGTTATCCGTCCAAACCACGCGTGGGATAGTACCATTAGTGTGAGTTGGTGTCCAACGATCTAACACATCGGTACTGTTATTCCAAAAGCGCATATCCCTTAAACCAGCCTGTGTTCCGTTGTAAACGTAGTTTCCTCCCTGGAATTGAATAAACACTCCTAAGTCGAAATTCTTGTATGAAAATGTATTATCAAATCCACCATACCACCTGGGCAATGTAGGCCCGTAGACTTTTCCATCTGCCGTAGTATTTGGAGCTGTTGTAACACTACCATCAGAAACTTTTGTCCATCTTGATGCCGAAGGTGCAGAGTGATCATATTCTACTTGCGTACCATCTGCTTTCACAAAAATTCTTCTTCCATTTACGGGATCAACGCCCAATGTTTGCACTACATTAAGACTTCCAACAGACTCGCCAACTTTTGTAATGTTAGCAGTTTCCAAACCCGATGTTGAAGTTCGGATAACTGCATTTGGCGAACTCAATGCGGTAACTTTGTTTTCTAGTGTCGTCAAATTAGCACTAACCTTCCAGTTAAAATCGCCTGCCTTTACTGCAGTGGCACTTACAGATACTTCAATTCCCGTATTCTGCATGGAGCCAATGTTGGCCGATATCGTATTGCCAGGAATTCCTTTGGAAGGCGATTGCGGAACTGCCAGTATCAACCCATCAATTGTATTCTGATAGTATGTGAATTCACCCTGGATTCTATCTTGAAGCAATCCAAAGTTGAAACCAACGTCCAGTTTTTTTGACGTTTCCCAAGTTAGATTATTGTTTCCAGCTTGGCTGAAAGTTAGAGTCGGATCGGCCGCATAAAGACCAGCTCCGTACAATTGCAACGAAGCAAAGTCGTTTATGCCCTGGTTGTTTCCTACTTGGCCGTAGCTTCCTTTGAGTTTTAAGAAGTTAAGTGTATTACTTATGCCTGAATCCTTAAAGAAGCTTTCTTCTGAAATCGCATAGCCAAGTGAGGCACCGTAGAAGTTTCCATACTTATTTGCAAAGGCTGAGTAACCATCACGTCTGAAGTTAACCGTTGCGAAATATTTTTTGCCGAAGTCATAATTTAAACGGCCAAAATAAGAAACCAAATAGTTCTCAGTATAGCCAAGATTTGCAGGTACAATATTGGTGAAGTTACCTTCAAACACGGTAAAGAAAGGATCACCAACACCGGTTCTTTGAGCACCCCAGTTGGTAAACTTTGAATATTGTTGTTCACCACCAACCAAGGCAGAGAAATTATGCTTTTGGTTTACGCTAAAATCGTACTGAATAGTGTTCTGCCAGTTCCAGCGATCGTTCGTGCTATAAGTGTTAGTCGCTGCACCGCCCACGCTAAATCCATCACCATTAATAGGATTTTGATAAGAACGGTTCTCAATGTATAGACGGTCGATACCATAAAGTGTTTTCACTGTAAGGCCCTTTATGATGTCCCACTTTGCATAAGCATTCGCTTGGATTTCACTACCAACAGATTTGAAATAATCTTTATCGAGAATCACAACGGGATTATAAAAACCGGATTGTTGCTTGTTGTTCATCGTGCCGATAACGGAACCTGAAACATTATAACTTCCATCATTTAAATAAGGTGCAATGTTAGGTGCAGTTACTAATGGCAGGCGACCCAATCCCCCGGTGTTAAATGCTTGACCTGGAATAGATCCCGTATTTGGCGCGGCCGTGTTACTGTTAGTAAATGCAAAATTTGCACCAATAGAAAAGTTTTTAAATACCTTCTGATCAATGTTAGTTCTTAGCTGAATCCTGTCGAAAGTATTTTGTTTCAGCATGCCATCCTGACCAGTGTAGCTGAGAGACGCATAATACGTAGTTGATTCATTGCCTCCCGAAATACTCAATGCGTTTGAGTGAGAAAATCCAGTGCGGTAAACATATTTGTACCAGTCGGTATCTATCATTTTTCCGCTTGCGTCATTTGTTGGAAAGAATCCTTGAGGTTGTCCGGCATTTGCCAATGCTTCATTCTTAATATCCATATACTGCTGAGCATTCAATAGATTGAATAACCTGAAGGAAGAAGTCCAGCCAGTCCATGCATCATAATTGACTTTAGCTTTTCCGCTAGCTCCGCGCTTGGTAGTAACCAATACTACGCCCGCTGCAGCTCTTGATCCATAAATTGCAGAAGCAGAAGCATCTTTTAATATTTCTACAGACGCAATGTCGGAAGGGCTTATGTTAGCCAACGGGTTGTAAGCTGCCGAGTTGAAAGAGTTGTTACCAGTAAATGTTGGTACACCATCTACTACTACTAACGGAAAAGAACTAAGGTTGATAGAGTTAACACCTCTTACTCTGATTACGGGTGGGTTTCCAATAACACCGTTTGGCGATGTTACGTTTACACCAGAAGCTCTTCCAGCAAGTGCCTGATCAAAGCTTTGTAC
>CAZNCO010000316.1:0-5823 GCA_964571345.1 uncultured Ohtaekwangia sp. | reverse complement strand
CTTGCGGCTGCTGGTGTTCTGTTTTCTCTGCTTGCGGGGTCCTATGGTTTATATTGGAGAAATGAGCATCACGATCAGCTTGCCAGAATAAATACAATCTCCGGAAAAGACGAAACTAATACATCCAATAAGGATCAACCTAAACAGCCAGCTCCGGTCAAACAAGATTCAGGCGCTCCAACTGCATCTGAAACAATCAGTTCTGGCAGTACTCAAAATAACACAGCTGTTGTGAAAGAGCAGCGTGCTGCGGGTAACCGAAAAATAAAGGAAGAACTTTCAGGAGGCAAGACTAATACGCTCGCCAAGAAGCCACTTGGCGGAGCTGATCGTGCAAGCAATACCAGCCTTGCATCTGGTTTGGAAAAGGAATATTCGGATAAACAACCAGACAATAACTCTAGTCAATTGGCGAAGAAAGAAACCTATGCATACCCTTATGTTTCAGATGTGATGGAGTCAGCTCCTTTGATTGCAATTGATTTAAAAGGAGGCCCGCAGTATGTTGAAGTGGCTCGGAAGCTGCCAGCTTTTCCGGCTATTTTCATGGAGCGTTCGAAAAACAAGAAGTATGAAGAGAAATGGTGGGCGGCTGCCGGAGCTTCAGCTGGTTCGTACAATCCAAATACTGCAACTTCTTCGATCATGCCAACTGGCTCATTGCAATCAAACCTAGCAATGGCTTCAAGCGCTCCTGTCAACTATGGAACATCCTATTCTGTTGCGCTAGTTGCTGCGCACCGTTTTTCCAGGCGTTGGGTTTTACAATCAGGCATGCAGTATATGGCACGCTCGATTGACTACACATCCAACTATATAAGTTATGCTGGCGCAAAGTCGTCTGCGTCTTTAGCGGACTACGCAACAGTCAATACCCTTGCTGTTACTTCGCCCTACCAGTTAGAAAGCAAAAGCGAATATATTTCCATTCCCTTGCAGGCGGGCTATCTGTTGATCGATAGAAAGTTTGGGCTGCTGGTAAACTCAGGAGTATCGTCAGATATTTTTATTCGAAACACCCTTACCGATCTCAGCGGACAGCGAGCTTCGTATTCTGAAAGTGCAGGGCAAAATTCTCCTTATCGCACGTTTATGTGGAGTGCTTTGATGAGCACTGAGTTTAGTTACAAGATGGGCGCGCACTACCGGCTTGCATTGGTGCCAGGCATGCGCTATTCATTGAACCAGGTTTTAAAATCAGACCAGTCTACGCAGGGGAATCCAATGATTTGGGATGTCGGATTCAGGTTCCGATATATTTTCAAATAGTACACCTAAACTACTTTGTTATGAAAACGATTACACTTCGTTTTGCTCAAAAAACTCTGGCTTTCTTTTTAATTGCTGGCGCAGGACTGATTGTTGTAGACTGCTCCGATAAGTGCACCACAAAAAACTATTACACCTACTACGAGCCTGTTTATAAAACTACGGCACAAATAAAAGCTGAGACTGGATTGATTGCGTCTCAACCGCTTCAGGCCATTGGCAGAATTTACCTTAAAGATCAAACGCTGTTTATCAATGAACCAGGGAAAGGAATTCACCTGATCGATAATACAAATCCTGCTTCTCCTAAATCGGTCGGTTTTCTGAACATTCCGGGTAATTACGATCTGGCCATTTTAGGTAATAACCTCTATGCTGACAGCTATATTGATCTTGTTGTGTTTGATGTTTCTCAACTCTCTGCTTCAAAAGAAGTGGCACGAGTGGAAGGCTTTTTTAAGAATTACAATAATTCATATGGCTTTTCATTTAATTCAACGCAGGGTGTGATTACATCCTGGAGCGAGATCGGAAAAGTTTCTGTCACCGAAAATGATTGTAGTGCATCGGGCAATTTCGTTCTAAACGACTGGGGAGGAATTTATTATGATAAAGGAATTGCTTTTTCATCTAACAGTTCACAAACAGAAACGGTGACTGCACCGGTTTCTCAAACAGGAATAGGTGGATCAACAGCACGCTTTACAATTGCAAAAGACTTTCTTTATGCTATCGATGGATCTCTTCTTGCAGTCACTGATATTTCCAATGCCGTGCAGCCAGTAAGGAAAACAGACATCACCCTTAGCTGGTGGGCTGAAACATTATTTCCCACCGAAAGCAATTTATTTCTCGGAACGCGCGCAGGCATGTATATCTACGACCTTACTGCACCTGCATCTCCAACTTTGGTTGGGCAATATGAACATATCGAGAGCTGCGACCCTGTAGTGGTGGAAGGAAATTATGCCTATGTAACTTTATTTGATGGTAGTAGCTGCCACATGGGCACAAATGAATTACAGGTTTTGGATATTTCAAATCTTGTGAACCCAACATTGCTCACGAAATATCCGATGACGAATCCGCACGGGTTGGGTATTGATCAGTCAACATTGTTTGTCTGCGATGGCAATGATGGCCTCAAGATTTTTGATGCATCGGATGTGAATACTATTTCGTCACATCTGGTTGCTCATTATCCCAATATCAATGCTCTAGATGTTATCCCTTATGGAAAGACTGCCATGATGATTGCCGCGGATGGCCTATACCAATACGACTATTCTAATTTGAACGACATCCGGTTTTTAAGTAAGATGGAAGTTGTAAAATCAAATTAATCATGATTTACCAAGTGTCGCTTTTGATTTTGCTGAGTGCATCGATTATCGATGCCCGCGGACAGACCGACTATGATGCAGATTCGGTCAAATATACTCCCATAGCTAAACCGATCTATAAGTTAAAAGTTAAGCACAAATCCCCAGTGGATACAGACAAGATTCAGTATTTTTTTAATGTGCAGTTTGGCGCTCTCGTTGGCTGCAATGATTGTGGTAAAGGAAAAGATTTTACATCTACTGCCGCCACTGTTCACGGAGTGTCAATCGGAAAGAAGTTGCGCATGGGCCTCGGCCTTGGTTTTGATTCATATTTGAACTGGCAAACTCTTCCACTGTTTGGGCAGGCAAGCTGGGATCTGATCGGCAACCGAAACAAGAATGCACTCTTCTTACAAATGTCCTATGGATGGGCACATCCTTGGTTTGAGAAAGGATCACAGTATTCATATTACGACATCGATCCATTTCAATCTGTTGAAGGTGGGCGCATGATTAACCCACAGATTGGTTATCGCCTGAAGTATTACGACCTCAGGCTTACCTTTTCACTGGGATATAAATATCAAAACATTTCCTACCGAATTCCCGGGAACTGCCCATACTGTGATCTCTTGACAACAGGGTCAGATGTTTCGAGAGAGATGAATCGCTTCCAAATGATGATGTCCGTTGGATGGAAGTAGTTACCACCGGCTCCTGGAGCTTCTTCTTGGTTGTGTTCCAAAAAGCATTCCAAATACTCCACGCACAATTTCTTTTCCTACCTGCTTGGTGATTGGAGAATTGAGCACCTGCTCAAATGTGCTTTTCTCTTGTTTGCTTCTCGATGAACCTGATGAAGCCGGGGCAGTTTTTGCATCTGCCTGCATTTGCTGAGTTGCCTGAATTCGTTCGTTCAACAGCTCGAATGCACTGGTTGGGTCAACGGTATCTTTGTATTTCTTAAAGAACTCTGATTGTTCAAGATGCGATTTGTATTCAGCTTCAGTCAGCGGACCCATGAAAGAGGAGGGAGGACACAAATGTGTAACTACCGTTTCTGTTGGAATTCCTTTTTCATTCAGCACCGTCACAAATGCTTGGCCAATACCTAGCTGAGTAAACTGCTTTTCCAGATCATAATATTCCGACTTCGGAAATGTCTTGATCGTTTTTTTAAGATCCTTTACATCATTGGGAGTGAAGGCACGGATTACATGGTGTACCCGATTTCCCAATTGGCTTAATACCGTTTGAGGAACATCTTGTGTCATTTGCGTGCAGAAGAAAATACCTACCCCCTTTGAGCGAATCAACCTGATTACTTGCTCGATTTGATCCATAAAAGCTTTGGGAGCGTCTTTGAAAAGCAGGTGTGCTTCGTCTAAAAAGAAAACCAGTTTTGGTTTGTCGAGGTCACCGGCTTCGGGCAGTTTTTGATAAATCTCTGCCAGGAGTGACAACATAAACGTTGAAAAAATCATCGGTTGATTTTGCACATCCGAGACGTTGAGCAAACTGATAAGCCCACGTCCATCTACTTTTTCAAACAAGTCTTCAATGTCAAAAGAAGTCTCGCCAAAAATTTGTCCTACACCTTGCTGCTCAAGGGCAACTATTTTCCGTAAAATGGTTGAAGCCGTTGCCGATGATATTTTTCCGTATGTATCTTTTATCTCTTTGGCGCCTTCCCCTTCTGATAAGTAGTTCAAAACTTTCTTAAGATCCTGGATATCTACAATCGGAAGTTTTTTATCATCTGCGTATTTGAATAAGATCATCAGCACACCACTCTGCACTTCGTTCAGCTCCAGAATTTTGCTGAGCAATACGGGACCAAACTCTGTAACGGTTGCCCGCATTTGTGCTCCCAGCTTTCCGCTCAGCGAATATATTTCTACCGGAAATCCCGAAGGAGTAAATTTTATACCTAATGACTTTGCCCGTTCTTCAATGTTTGAATTCGACACTCCTTCTTTTGCAAAGCCGCTGAGGTCGCCCTTCATATCAGGCATAAAAACAGAAACACCTGCTGCGGAAAGTTGTTCGGCAATCATCTGCAATGTGCGCGTTTTTCCCGAGCCGGTGGCACCCGTTACCAAGCCGTGCCTGTTCATCATTTTCAAAGGCAGGTTTACTTTTGCTTGGGCAAGAATTTCAGAATTCAAAACTCCTGCGCCCAGATGAACAGAGGCACCTTGCGGTGAATAAGCTTTATTGATTGCTTCAATGAATGTTTCCTTTGACATGATATTTTACATTTTCTTTTTCATGAGCCAGTCGGTTTGCGGATCTTCTCCCATCTGGAAAATGTGTTCTCCAAATCGTTCGAATCCTAACTTTGTATAAAACTTTTGCGCACGGGCATTCTTTTCCCATACGCCCAGCCACAACCATTCTATTTTTTTTTCTTGTGCAAGTTTGAAACAAGCGTTCATTAACTCTTTGGCCACCGAAGAGCCATGATAGTCTTTGTGAACATAAAGACGCTGAATTTCAAGGGTGTTGTTTCCCAATCTATCTGCGACTTCATTGTTTTCCCGAAGGCGAAGGAATCCGACTATTTTCAAATTATCCAACGCGATAAAAAGGGTTGAACCGGGCTCCTCATATTCTTTCGTGAATTTTTCAAGGCTGTAATTTTCCTTGAAGAATGCTTTCATGTTCTTTTCGCTGTTGTCCTTGGCAAAAGTGTCGGAATACACTTCAATGGCAAGTTCGCGGACAGCCGGAATCTCCTCAAGTGTCGCTTTTCGGATTCGGATCATTAAACGAAAATAATAAAAAGGAGCTGCCGGATCAGCTTATTTTTTATCTTCAAAATTCTGGAACGTATAAAGAACGCCCAGCGAAAAGGCTTGGTTAAACTGCCAGTTTTCATCCTGGTTGTGATCGTACAGCAGGATGGAGCCAAAGTTCATGTTTATAAACTTTCCGAATTTGGCCGTCAGGTTTAAATCCATCCGGTGATAGAGCATATTGATGGCAAGCTGCTCGTAATTGGCAAACAAAATATAACGCCATTTCAACGTTACGTTTTTGAAAATGTCTTTGTTGAATTCGGTGAGTATCTGTGCCGAAGCCCAATCCACGCGCGAGTTACTTCCCGGGGATATTCCGTATGGTTTTGGATTATCTGTTGTGACAAAGCGATTCACATCGTTGGCGATAGTTATCCTTGGTGCAAACGGTGATACGCGAAGTTTAAAAAACTTGGAGGGATTATATT
>CAZNCO010000315.1:0-5867 GCA_964571345.1 uncultured Ohtaekwangia sp. | reverse complement strand
CTTGTAGACCGTGCCATTGAATACGGGATCTGCAATCACAACCGGGTCCGAGGAGAACAATTTCACCTTACCCAGGTCTTTCAGAAACTTTGTCCACGGGCCTGCTACATCGCTTTGCTTTCCATCCAACTCGGCACCTGCACCATCGGCACTTTCACTCTTAACTTTTTCGGACTGCATTTTGACCGTCACAGTTTGTGAATAACAGGTGAAAGAGACTACCCCAAAAAAGACCAAGCCGGCAACAAACTTATTCATGATTGAAATGTTAACTTGGTTCAAAGCTACTAATTATGATCAGAAATATTTTGATTACAGGTGCGTCTGGTCTTGTGGGCACTCACCTGACCGAAATGCTTTTACAAAAAGGATACCATGTTGCCCACCTCGGCCGTTACAAAAAGCGAGGAAATGTTTCGTCCTTCCAGTGGAACATTGAAAATGGAGAATTGGAGGAAGATGCACTCAAAGGGGTAGATGTAATCATTCACCTGGCCGGAGCGGGTGTCGCAGATAAAAGGTGGACAACTCAGCGGAAGAAAGAGATTTTAGAAAGTCGCACGAAGTCAACTGCTTTACTTTTCGAAAAGCTAAAAGCAGGAAATCATTCAGTCAAAGCTTTTATTTCTGCTTCCGCGATGGGCTACTACGGTTTCGATGGAAATGAAGACAAAGAGTTTTCTGAAAACGATCCGGCAGGAACGGATTTTCTTGCACACGTCACCAAGAAATGGGAAGAAGAGGTGGATAAAATTTCAACCCTTGGAATAAGAACTTGTAAAATGCGCATTGGCATTGTGCTGAGTGGCAAAGGAGGAGCACTACGGCAAATGACAACACCTATTAGATATGGAGTTGGAGCACCACTGGGCAGCGGAAAACAAATGATGCCATGGATTCATATTGATGACTTGTGCGCCATGTTTTTCAAGGCAATGGAAGATGAGACAATGCACGGTTCTTATAATGCAACCGGAGCGAACGCTTGCACCAATGCCGAGTTGACAAAAGTAATCGCTAAAGTTTTGCAAAAACCTTTGTGGCTCCCAAATGTGCCAGAATTTGTTTTGAAAATTATTCTTGGCGAAATGGCCGGTATGGTTGTGGGTGGAGCCAAAGTGTCTTCAAAGAAGATTCAACAAGCAGGATTTGAGTTTAAGTTTACGGACTTGGAGAAAGCAGTTGCTGATCTTTTGATGTAAGGTTGAGATTTGTTCAGAGCCGAGGGTAGCGAACCTTTCAATCCTGCGACTACGAATTTGTCAAAAGCCAAAAGTTATCTGAGCGACTGCACAAAATTTGGAAAGAGCGGTGCGACAGCAATGATGAGTTTAGCTTAGCAACAGTGATCATTACCCATTTGCATCGGTGGACACTTTACGGTTCCGTATGAACAGAACACGCAACAATCTCCTTCTTTCGGCTTGAGCAATGATTTGCAGTTAGAACACTCATAAAAATAAACGCAAGCGTCAGTCGGCATCTCTTCTTCTTTTTCAAAGCCGCACTGCGGGCAAGTGATTACTGAACGGGTGACAATTCCTTCGTTCATTTTATTTCTGAAACAGCTGCTGCAATTTTTGAGTCGGCTGTGCCGTAATACAAAAACCATTTTCCTTTGAAAGGAACCATGCCCTCAATAAAACAAACGCGGTGCACCTGGCCTTCGAGCTCATATGGTTTATCTGGGGCAAGGAAATTTTTTTCAAGGCGATCGACAAGTTTGGATGGATCGTTGCTATCAAATAACGCTTGCCCTGAGCAGTAAGCATCGGCTTCAATTGCAGGATCACCATCTTGTTGCAAATTCATTCCATTATAAAGGAGAACAATTCCTTTTTCTGCAGCCAACGCAAAAGGCCCACTTTCAACCAATCGACTGTCAAAATATCCTTTGCGCGGCTGCAGCACAGATTTTAGTTTGCCATTTTCTTCGATCGGTTGCCATTGAATCAAATCGTCAGAAGAGGCGAGGAACAAATCAGTGTCACCGAAATACATCCAGTATTTCCCGTTGATTTTCTCTGCGACCACTTTTGCACCATCTCTTTTTCCTACAATTGCTCCAGACTTGCTCCAGGCGTCTTTGTATTTACCGTTTATGATCAGTCCATGTTTTGTCCAATGAATCAAATCTTTAGACGAGGCGATGCAAAGGCGCGCCAACTTTCCATCATAGGCTGTATAAGTAAGAAAGTACATTCCATCTTCACGCAGGATAATGCGTGGATCTTCAATCCCGCCTTCCCACTCGTATTCTTTCATGAAGTCTTCATCAGGAAATAAAACGGGCTCTGGTCTCCTGGTAAAGTGTAGCCCATCGGTGCTGAAAGCGAGTCCGATACGTGAAGTGCCGGCAAATTTTCCAATCGTATCTTCCGCCCGGTACAAAAGGAACACAGTATCATTTCTAACAACTGCAGCAGGATTGAAAACATCTTTCTCTTCCCACTTTACTTTTTGTTTTAAAATCGGGCAGGTGAATTCACCAGTTCCCGCATTCAAAATTGGATTCGCGCTATCTGCTTTTGTGAAGGGAAGAATGGCCCAATCAGAGGTTGGCTTGTCGTTCTTTTGTTGGCAAGCAAAAAGCGTTATCATCGCGATAAGCAAAACACCAGACTTCTTTTTTCGTATCATTTCTTTAACTTGAAAACTTTTACGGGATAAAGATATGGCAATTAAGAAAGGAAAGAAAAACGGAAGTGAAGAGAAATTAACCTACACGCTCGAAGAAGAGCATCGCATTCGGAAAGCCTTTAAGGACAAAGATTGGGCAGAGATCAAGAGCTCAGACTCTTGGGTGATCTTTAAAGTAATGAGCGAGTTTGTAGAAGGATTTGAAAAGCTCGCCAAGATCGGGCCATGTGTTACAATCTTTGGTTCGGCACGTGTAAAACCAAGTCATCCTTATTATAAAATGGCAGAAGATATTGCCGAGCAGTTGGTGGAGCAAGGCTATGGTGTAATTACTGGCGGAGGTCCTGGTATCATGGAAGCCGGCAATAAAGGAGCAAGAAAGGCTAGCGGAAAATCGGTGGGTTTAAATATCTATTTACCTCACGAACAGAAAGGCAACATTTATATCGACCCTGACAAACTGATCACATTCGATTATTTCTTTGTTCGCAAGGTTATGTTTGTCAAATATTCGCAAGGCTTTGTGGTAATGCCGGGAGGTTTTGGAACACTTGATGAGTTAAGTGAAGCATTAACCCTGATTCAGACTAAAAAAATCGGTCGTTTCCCGATTGTTTTGGTTGGAAAGAAATTCTGGAGCGGAATGGTTGACTGGATTAAAAAAACATTGGTGATTGAAAAGATGATCAGTGAAGAGGATCTTGATCTGTTTGCCGTAGTCGATACTCCCGAAGAGGCCGTAAGAGTTATTGACGAATTCTACGGAAAGTATTTGTTATCACCCAATTTCTAAATTAAAACTTAAGGCGAACGCCAACGCTTATGGCAAGACTGCTTAATGCATAGTCGGTCTTTAATTCTTGCCTTGGCTGATTGGGATTATATATAGCATTTGGATCCAAGGAATCTTTAAAGTCAGCAAATTTATTTATTGGAGCAAGATTAGACAGGTCGTCTTGCCCGTTATACGCGTACTTTGTGATCTCCGATTTTTCTGGCGTATAGTTCATGTTAGTGATGGTAGCTTGAACAAAAAAGCCATGATTGCCTTTGGTGAGTTCTAATCCAAGAATTGATTTCGTGCCGATGCTAAGCGATGATGTATATTTCACCTCCTGATCTGTAACTACACCATTATTGTTCTCATGATATCCTTCTATCATATTTCCAAATGCAAACATGGGACCGATTGCTGCATAAGGATGAATTTTACCTTCTCCAACATCAAACCTGATCAGCGGAGCAGTTTGAAGAAAGTTGCCGAAAAAAGAAGTATTTATTGATGAATAGGTATTGGGTACCGAATAAGAGGTTTTAGTTTCAGCCCCAAATGAATATCCGATATCAAGCTGCGTTGAAATGTGGGGCGCAACTGAATACGTATAGCCTACTTCGATTGCTATTCCTTTTCCCAGCGAACCGGTTACGTTTGAATACGAGTAAACGTTATAGAAGTTTGAATTTGAAATTGGTGTATAATATGAGTACGCGTTAGCGAAGTTTAAACTTGAAATTGGAATACCATAGCCTATTTGAAACTTCAACGAACTTTTTTGTGAAAATGTAGCATTACTAGACAAAGTCAGGATAATTAAAAGGAGTCCTTTTTTCATCTAAAATGATTTTTGTGTTTTTAAATGTAATTCAAAGAGCACCTTACTCCAAATCAGATTTTTTCAAACAATTGTTTGACAATTCCGAAACTTTAATCGTAATATTACGATTAATACGGTATGGGACTTACCAAGACAGAAGAATTTACTAAAACACAAAACGATGTAGCAGCTCTTGCGAAAGCGATTGCTCATCCAGCGCGCATTGCCATTCTACAGCACTTAATAAAAACAAAGTCGTGTGTTTGCGGAGATATCGTGGATGAGTTACCACTCTCACAATCGACCGTTTCACAACATTTGAATGAACTCAAGAAAGCCGGAATCATCAAAGGAAATATCGATGGCCCCAGCGTCTGCTACTGCATTGATGACAAAGGCTGGAAGCGAATTCAGAAAATGATGGGCGACTTGTTTGAATCGTATCACGGACAAGACTGCTGCTAAAATTTTTACCCAATTCAATCGCAATATTACGATCATTATAAAACCAAGGATATGACAACGACCGAAACACCTGAACAACTGAAGCAAATCGTGAAAGAAAAGTATTCACAGATTGCCGACCAAACCAAGGAAGCCAATGAATCCAGTTGCTGCGGAGCAACCTGTGGATGTTCTACAGTAGATTACGCGGTGATGGCCGATGATTATACCAAACTAAAGGGATATGTAGCCGATGCTGACTTAGGCTTGGGCTGTGGTTTGCCAACCGAGTTTGCTTTGATCAAAGAAGGAGACACAGTGATCGATCTTGGATCCGGTGCAGGCAATGATGCATTTGTAGCAAGATCAATTGTAGGAGAAAGGGGAAAAGTGATTGGCATCGACTTCACTGAGAAGATGATTGGGAAGGCGCGGGCCAATGCCAAGAAACTGAATTATGGTAATGTGGAATTTCGTCAAGGTGATATTGAAAACATGCCGGTGGCCGGAAGCATTGCGGATGTAGTGGTGAGCAACTGCGTATTGAATTTAGTGCCTGATAAGAAACAAGCTTTTGCGGAAACATTTCGTGTGCTGAAAAAAGGCGGGCACTTCAGTGTCTCGGATATTGTGTTGGTGGGCGAGCTCCCCGCAGGCTTGACAAAAAGTGCCGAGATGTATGCTGGCTGTGTATCAGGCGCCATTCAAAAAGAAGAATACTTAGCAATCATTGAGAAAGCAGGATTCATCAACATCAAAATTCAAAAGGAGAAAAAGATCTCATTGCCGGAAGAAATCTTGAATCAATATTTATCCAACGATGAGATAAAAGATTTCCAACATGGAAAGACAGGTATATTCAGTATTACGGTGTATGCAGAAAAGCCGGAAACATGTTGTGGCCCTGGATGTTGCTAAGTCAATCAAATTAATCATAATCTGTAATGCCAAAAGATAACGTGACTCTATTAACCACTCTTGCACCAACAGTCAAGAAACTGACTAAAGAATTTGACCAGATTTCTTTCGAGCGAAAACAAATTCTGACACAACTTACCAGTTTCATCGAAAGAAAAGTGAAATCTGGACAGCCGGTTTACTTGAATTTTATTTGCACACATAATTCCCGCAGAAGCCATCTCTCACAAATTTGGGCACAAGCCGCGGCTTACTACTATAGTGTTGCGA